>CAMVAG010000178.1 GCA_947165405.1 uncultured Selenomonadales bacterium | reverse complement strand
TCATGATTCGGACAGTCGGCTTGTTGAGGTCGGCAACGCTCTTAAATTTTTTCGCGTCGGTCTTGCGGCAGAGAATCGTTTTGCCGAAAAGTCCTTCGCCGTAAGCGTCACTCATCGCCATAACTTTTTCGCGCGCAAAATTTCTTGAGATGCCGCAGAGCGCAATGTCAAACTTTCCCGCAAGACAATCGGCGGCAAGCGTCGGCCAAGTCGTCGGAACGTATTCAATCTTCACGCCCAAAGACTCCGCGATAATTTTTGAAAGCTCGGCGTCAATGCCCTCGTATTCGCCCGTCGAAGGATTGAGATAAGACATCGGGATATAATCGCCAGTCGTGCCGATTCGGATTGTGCCTCGCGCCGCAATGTCTTCCAAGTGCCCCGCCTCAAGTCGACTAATCGGCAGAAGCAAGAGCACGGCAAAAATTATCAAGCAAAATTTTTTCATGGCAAGTTTCCTCCTCAAAAAACTTTCGGAAGCAAGTCGGCAATGTCAATCGTTATCGGCATGAAGTAAAGCCCGCCGCTCGAAGTCTTGATAAAGTCGATAACCTTTTTGGCGAAGTCGATATTCCAATCCATCGTCGGCTGAAAATTTTTCGGGAAGACGGCTTTGTCTTTGCGTTCCCAATAGCCGCGACTGCGATTGCTCAAAACGGGTGACACTCCCCAATAAATTTCGTGCCCGTCGAGGAGATCAGCGTACATTTCCAAAAAGCGCAAGTCAAAGAAAGGCTGCGTAAAAAATCCCGATGCACCGGCTTGAGCTTTGCGTTCGACGCGATAGAGTTCGTCGCGAATGCCGCTGCGATATTGGTCGACGCCCGCATAAATTTTCACGTCGGGCAATTCCTCACGGAACTTTCGAATCACGTCAATCGTTTCGGTCGGATAAACCGTGCGTGTCAAATCTTTGGGCGGGTCGCCTTCGATTATCAAAGCTTCCTTGATTCCGAACTTGATAAAATCCTCACGCATGGGCAGCGGCTTCGACAAGTCAATGTCCATTGCTCGGACGTGAGGTATCGTCGGGAGCGCGGCTTGAGTAAATTCGGCTGCTTGCCAAGGACGAAGTTCAAAGCTCATCAAGTCGGGGATGTTCACGCAATCGACCTGCGGAAATTTTTTTATGACTTCAATGTCGGCTCGAAGGCTCGCCGCGTCTCGCGGAATGATTTCAACTGCAATTCTTCCCATAAATTTTCCTCCTCGTGTAAAATCTTGGAAGATTTTAAATTGTTTTTGCGCGGCTGTCTACCGATTTTTTAAAATGTCTGATATAATCGGCGCGTGATTAAAAGTTGAGGAGTGCGATTCATGATAAAATTATTCGTGACCGACATAGACGGGACGCTCTTGCCTGCGGGCACGGCTGTCGTTCCGCCGAAAAATATCGAGGCAGTCAAAGCAATGATAAAAGCCGGCGTTGAAGTCGTTATCGCTACCGGCAGAATGTATTGTTCCGCGTTGCCGATAGCCGCTCAATTCGGAGTGCCCTTGCCGATAATCGCCTACAACGGCGCGCTGATAAAATCTTCGGCGGGCGAAATTCTTCACACGGATTATATGGACGAGGCAACCGTCATTGAGATTATAAAATTTTTTAAAACGAGCGGGCGACACATTCAAAGCTACAGCGATGATATTCTTTACGTTCCCGAACGCAATCGCTACGTTGAACTTTACGAGACAAACTTAAAAGTTAAAGCGGTCGAGGTCGGTTGGGAAGGTCTGCTTGAACGCGCAAAGAACGTTCCGAAACTTTTAAGCATTTCGGACAATCCCGACGAACTTGCAGCCGGCATGAGCGCGACAAAAAAATTTTTCGGCGATAAAGTCGAAGTCACTCGTTCGCACCCGATGTTCGCGGAATTTATGGCGGGCGGTGTCTCAAAAGCAGGCGCGATTAAAATTTTGGCTGACAAATTCGGTTTCGACAACGAAGAAATTTTGGCTATCGGCGATTCGGAAAACGATTTGCAGATGTTGACTTCGGTCGGGCTCGGTGTGGCTATGGGCAATGCCGTTCCCGCCGTCAAAGCTGCCGTCAATCACATAACCGACGCTTGCGACAAAAACGGTTTCGCCAAAGCCGTTTACGATTTTGTTTTGAATTGAGGTTGCCCCCGTCTTTGCCAAAGAGTGGACACGCAGAACCGCTGACGTTGCCGACGCTTTTCACTTCGATTGAAGTTTTAATGACTTTAATTTTTTCTTCTACTTTTTCTTTGTGCGGGCAAAGAAAAAGTAGCAAAAAGAAAACCCGCCTCGCAGGGGCGTTTATGCCCGCTGATTTTGCTCGCTAATAATTTTTGAGTTGGTTGCCGCCGCTGTTTTTGCATCACGCAAAAGACGCGGCGAGGAGCCGTCATCCATGACGGCTCCCATGTTACAATTTTTTTATAAGGAAAGATTTTTATGGAAGACAAAAAAGAATTTGCAGATAAGTCGAGGATAATAATTGTCACGGGCATGAGCGGCTCCGGCAAAACTCAAACTTGTCGATACCTCGAAGACTTCGGATATTTTTGCGTCGATAATTTACCGCCCGTCTTTATTCCGAAATTCGTTGAGCTGTGCACGCACGCCGCAGGGCAATTCAATAAAATGGTTTTCGTCGTCGACACGCGCAGCAGAGAATTTTTTGATGACCTCGTTCAAGTCCTCGACGACATGGACAAGTCGAATCAAGATTACGAAATGCTTTTCTTGGATGCGGCCGACGATGTGATTATCCGCCGCTACAAAGAGACGCGCCGTCGACACCCGATGGCTCCCGCGACAAGAATTTCCGACGGCGTCTTCAAAGAGAGGACGCGCCTTGAAAGCGTTCGGTCAAAGGCGACTTACATTATTGACACCTCCAATTTGTCCAGAGCCGAGCTTCGCGAAAAAATTCAGCGGCTTTTCGGAAACTCCGACGGCGAAATTATGAACATTGCGGTTTTGTCGTTCGGCTTCAAGTTCGGAATGCCTCTTGACGCCGACATGGTGCTTGACGTGAGATTTTTGCCGAATCCTTTTTACGTTCAAGAGCTCCGTCACAAGAGCGGCACTGTCCCCGAAGTCGCTGCCTATATCGAAGAAAAAGCCGTTACTCAAGAATATCTCAAGCGGCTTGATTCGTTTGTAGATTTTCTCGTTCCGCAATACATTCGCGAAGGCAAAAGCCAACTGGTTATCGCAATCGGTTGCACGGGCGGAATGCATCGCTCGGTTTTTGTTGCCAAACACATTTACGACTTGCTTGCCAAGAAAGGTTACGCCGTCAATCTTGAGCACCGCGACCTTATGAAAAACGACGTGTGGGAGGTTTAGGGTAATGCGTAATTCGTAATGCGTAATGCGCAATTAAAACCAAAATCATTACGCATTGCGCATTTCGCATTCCTAATTGAACATGTTCCATTTATTGAAGTGGCTCTATCCCGGCATGAAAATGAAACGCTGGCTGTTGCTCTTTGCAATCGGCGTCATGCTTTTCAGTCTCGGCGGCGCACTCGCGATTAACTATGAATATCTCGGTCGCCTCGAAGAAGAAATTTTCTTGCTGGTTTATCGAACGGTCGGCAGCTACAATTACATGATAACTGCGGGCGTCGGTATTTTGATTATGATAATCGGCTCGTGCCTCATGCTTTGGGCGACGCGCTCGATTATTCGTTCGATTATCGCCGTGCTTATCCCCGACCGCTCGGAAAATCTTGTCGACTTGATTTATCAGGAACGCAAACTCGGACGCGGCCCGGCAGTCACCGTGATTGGCGGCGGGCACGGTTTGAGTGTCCTTTTGCGCGGAATAAAAACTTCGACGAACAATGTTTCCGCTGTCGTGACGGTTGCAGACGACGGAGGAAGTTCGGGACGCCTGCGCGAGGAGCTTGGAATAATTCCGCCGGGCGACTTGCGAAATTGTCTGGTTGCCTTGGCTGATACCGAACCGCTCATGGAAAAACTTTTCCAAT
>CAMVAG010000177.1 GCA_947165405.1 uncultured Selenomonadales bacterium | reverse complement strand
CGCATTGCGCATTCCTAATTGATAAAAAGGGAGGATAAATTATGTCGGGTCATTCAAAGTGGGCTACTATCAAACGCAAAAAAGGTGCCAATGACGCCATTCGCGGCGCAATGACGACCAAAATATCTCGCGAAATCACCATCGCCGTTAAAATGGGAGGTGCCGACCCTACAGGTAACATGCGCCTCAAACTCGCCCTTTCCAAAGCAAAAGCCAACAACGTCACCAAGGACAACATCAACCGCGCCATTCAAAAGGGCTTGGGTGCTTCCGATACTTCCAACTACGAAGAAATCACCTATGAAGGCTACGGGCCCGGCGGAACTGCACTCATGCTCGAAATTCTTACAGATAATCGCAACCGCACCGCCGCCAATATCCGCCATATCTTTTCCAAACACGGCGGCAACCTCGGCGAAAACGGCTGCGTCGCGTGGATGTTCCATAAAAAAGCCGTCTTCACCGTCGATAAAGATTCCTTCGACGATGAGGACGCCCTCTTGGAAATCGCTATGGACGCGGGTGCTGAAGACTTCCAAGCTCTCGACGATTCTTTTGAAATCACTGCCGACCCAAATGACTTCAACGCTATCGAAGCCGCACTCGCCGCTAAAGGTATCGATACTTCTTCCGCCGAAATCACTCAAATCCCCTCCTCCACCGTCAAGCTTAATCAAATTGATTCAGATAAGCTCCTTAAGCTCCTCGACGCCCTCGACGCCGATGATGATGTTCAAAACGTCTTCGGGAATTACGAATTATGATCGCGCTCGGTATCGACCCCGGTTCTGCCATTTGCGGCTTTGCTTTTGTCCAAGCTCATAACGCTCAAATCTCTCCACTTCATTTCGGCGTTATTACGACCTCCCCAAAAGCCCCCTTCCCTGACCGCTTGCTTAAAATCCACTCCGAACTCGACATCCTCATTAATTCTTTCCACCCCGACGTCTTGGGCATTGAGAAACTTTTTTTCGGCAGGAACTCCACCACCGCCCTCCCCGTCGCTCATGCCCGTGGCGTTGTACTCCTCGCCGCCGCCGCTCATAACCTCCCTATCCTCGAATTCGCTCCCAATGAAGTCAAACTTTCTATCACAGGCTACGGCCGCGCCAACAAGCACCAAGTCACTTTCATGGTTCAAAAGCTTTTCAACCTCAAATCCCCTCCACACCCCGACGACGCCGCTGACGCTCTTGCTATTGCTGTTGCCGCGGCTTACGAGGCTGATTCTCCTGCACGACGTAATTTTTTTGGAGTTTAATTTATGTTCGCTTATCTTTCCGGCAAAATCAAATTCCTCTTCCACGACGCCTGTATCCTCGATGTTCACGGCGTCGGTTTTAAAATTTTCCTCGACGCCGCTTCCCGCCAAAATTTATCGCTCGGCGCACAGGAAGAATTTTTTATTCACACTGCCGTCACCGAACACGACATTTCTCTTTTCGGCATGAAGAATCAATCTGCTTTTGAGTTGTTTGAATTGCTTTTGACTGTCAGCGGTATCGGTTCGAAGAGTGCTCTTGCCATTGTCTCGAAAATTTCTGCCGCCGATTTTGCTCGCGCCGTCGCCCGCCAAGATTTAAAAACTTTGACGAAGTTGCCTGGCGTCGGGAAAAAATCCGCCGAAAGAATTTTACTTGAGCTCAAAGATAAAGTTCAATCACTTTCCGAAAATTCTTCCGCTCAAGAAACTCAACCCGCGCAAATTTTTTCGACTGCTCAAGACGAGGCGGCGGAGGCTCTGGAGGCTTTGGGCTACACGGCGGCGGAAATTTTGGCGGCATTCAAAAAAGCTCCCGAAAATTCTTCGACAGAACAGCTCGTAAAATTTGCTTTGAAAGAATTAAAGCGCTTCGCTTGAGGCAGGTGAAAACTTTTGATAAAAACCTTTACGGCGTTGCGACCGAAAAAAAGATTATTTCTCGGATTGCTTATGGCGGCTGAATTGTTGGTCGCGCTCATGCTTTACGGTCTGTGGAGGATTTGTTATCCCGGACTCGAAAATATTTTTGCATATCTTCCCGCGCTTTGCGGAGGATTGTTACTTGTTGGAGCAACTGTATCCTTCGGCGCAGTGTTCAACTTGATTTTGGCAGTCAAAGGCTTGCCGACTTTAAAATTGCTTCATCGTTACAGCTTTGCAATCATTAAAATTTTATTTCCGATTTCGGTTCGTATCGGAAAAATTTTCGGCATAAAGCGGCGGCAGATTGAGGGTTCGTTCGTGGCAGTGAGCAATTTAATTTTCATGAAGAGCGGAATAAAAGTTCCCGCAAAAAAATTGCTCGTCTTGAGTCCGCATTGCCTCCAACTTTCCTCTTGCCCTCATAAAATCACACGCGACCCGAATAACTGCAAACGTTGCGGCGGCTGCAATGTCGGAGATTTAATGAAACTTGCCGACGAACTCGGCTTTACTTTTTTTGTGGCGACGGGCGGGACTTTGGCTCGGCAAGTCGTCGTAAAAAATCGTCCGCAGGCTGTCTTGGCGATTGCTTGCGAACGCGACCTCATGAGCGGCATTCAAGATGTTTATCCTCTGCCCGCCGTCGGTGTCTTGAATATTCGCCCGAACGGTCCTTGCTACAATACTCGTGTCGATATGGATGAAGTGCGCCGCGTTCTTGACCTTATTGTCGACAGAAAAGAGGAATGAACGTGTCCGAGCCGAAAGCGAATATAGAAATAGAAAAGAGATTGCTAAGGTCGCTTCTGCTCAAGGAGGGTGAAGCGATAGAGGAAACGGCGCGGATATTGGACGTGGAGGATTTTTATCGGCCGGAACATCGAATAATCTACGCGGCGATAATGAGATTGTATAAGCGGGTCGGGTCGGTGGATTTTGACTTGGTGCGAGATGAACTGTTTGACACGAAAGAAATATACAAAGTGACGTTGAGTTATTACAACGCGTTGGAGGGGTTGGAGTATACGACGGCGCGGGCGGGGTATTACGCGGAGCTGGTGCATGAGAAGGCGTGCATGCGGAAGTTGATAGAAGTAGGGCGGGAGATAGCGGACGAGGCGAACAGGAGCGAGGAGACGGAGAAGCGGCTGGTGGAGGTGCTGTCGTTTGCGGAGAAGCGGCTGATGAGCGTGACGGCGCGGGAGCGACGGGTCGGGATGAGCGGCTTGAGTGAGGTATTGAGTGAATCGTTTGAGCAGATAAGGCAAAAGCAAGGCGGGGTGAATCCGGGCGTACCGAGCGGATTTGCGGATTTGGACAAGGTGCTGTGCGGGTTCCAAGCGAGTGATTTGATATTATTGGCGGCGCGGCCTTCTGTAGGGAAGACGGCGTTGGCGTTGAACATGGCGGTGAATGCGGCGGTGCGCGGCAAGACGGTAGCGGTATTCAGTTTGGAGATGAGCCGGGTGCAGTTGGGGAGCCGAATCTTGAGCAGTTGGAGCGGAATAAACAGCCAATATCTCAACAGTGGGAATTTGAGTGCGCAGGATTTAGGGTTACTGACGCAAGCGGCGGGTGAGCTTAGCAAATTAAAGATGTACATGGACGACACGGCGGGGATAGGATTATTGGAAATGCGAGCGGCGGCGCGGCGAGTGCAACACGATTTCGGCTTGGACATGATAATAATTGACTACCTGCAGTTAATGCAAGGCGGACGGGCGGAGAATCGGCAGCAAGAAATATCGGAAATAAGTCGCGGATTGAAGGGCATGGCGCGGGAATTGAAAGTACCGGTCATGGCGTTGAGTCAATTAAGCAGAAGTGTGGAAATGCGAGCGGAGAAGAAGCCGCAATTATCAGACTTGCGCGAGAGCGGGAGCTTGGAGCAGGACGCCGATGTAGTGATGTTTTTATATCGGGATGAGTATTACAATCGGGACGACCCGACGAACGAGAATATTGCTGAAGTGATAATCGCCAAGAACCGCAACGGTCCGACGACGGCGGTGCGCTTACACTTCGACAAGGCGATAATGAAATTCGGGAACTTAACGCGTGAAGTTAATTAGGAATTA
>CAMVAG010000176.1 GCA_947165405.1 uncultured Selenomonadales bacterium | reverse complement strand
GCTGTTTTTGCATCACGCAAAAGACGCGGCGGGAGCCGTCATCCGTGACGGCTCCTTTTTATTTCTTAACAACGATTAAAATTCCCGCGAAGATAAATAACATGCCCGAAATTATGTGGACGGTCAGAGGTTCGTTTAAAAATATTACGCCGCCCAAAACGCCGACGACCGGCGCGACCAAAGTTGCGATTGCAGCTTTTCCGGCTTCCATATGTGTCAAAACGTAATTCCACAAGAGGAACGCCAACGCGGAGGCAAGTGCGCCGTTGTAAATCACGCAGAGCACGGCGGGCAGTCCCCAATCAATTTCGCCTTGTGGAAATGCCGTCGAATAAATTATCAGGGCGAGCGCACCGAAAATCATTTGCCACGTCGTCAGCTGAATCATATCGCATTTGCTCAATTTCAACTTGACAAGTATGTAAGCCGCCGCCGCACACAGCGCGCCCAAAATTATTATGAACGCCGCGCTCAAATCGTCGACGCCCTGCAAGCCCATCAAAATGTACAAGCCGACCGTCGCCAAGAAAATGCCGAAACATTTTTTTCGAGTGAGTCTTTCATTTAAGACGAAGTGTGCAAATATCGCCGTCCAAAGCGGCACGGTGTAATTCAAGACGCAAGCCATGCCCGCGCTTATCGACAACATTCCGATTTGTGCGGCGACGTTGTTCAATGAAATTTGCAAAAGACCCGTCAAAATTATCCACGGCAAAAATTTTGCGTCGGGCAGAGGAATTTTTTTCCAATACGCGACCGCCGACAAAATCAGCGCGCCCGAAGCAAATCGCCACGTCACGAAAAGTATCGGCGGGAAAAAATTATTTGCCGTTTTCATGATGACCCAATTCAAGCCCCAAATAAACCAAATCGCCGCGAGTGCCCGGAGCATTTTTATCACGACCTTTAACAAAATCTGCCCGCAAGTTTAGAATAATTTTTATGACATGTCAAAGCAGGGCGAGAAAATTTTTTGTGGAATTTTATTGCGAGAAAAAAATAGCTGTTAGCTGTTAGCTGTTAGAAAAATCCTGAAAGCTAAAAGCTGACAGCTGAAAGCTAACGAGGAGGGAAATTTTATGACGGAAGAAAAACGCACGATTAACATCAAAGGCACGGGATACGCCGCGCAAATTCCCGACACCGTTGTTTTGTCAATGACTTTGACTGCGCAGAACAAAGAATACTCCGCCGCGATGAAAATCGGCAGCCAGCAAGTCGAAATGCTCCGCGAGGCGATCGTCGAGGCAGGCTTCAAAGCCGACGACCTCAAAACGATTAATTTCGACGTTAAAACGAAATACGAGAACGAGGAATATAAGGAAGGCAAGTCGACGCGTTACCGCCAAATTTTTATCGGCTTCGAATGCAGCCACGATTTGAGATTGAGCTTCGACTTCGACAACGACAGACTCAACAACGCCGTCGATACCATTGCCGCGAGTTTGTCTCAACCGAAAATTTCAATCGCCTTCACGATTAAAAACGCCGACGCCTTCAACGACAAGATTTTAAAATCCGCCGCTGAAAATGCTCGACGCAAAGCCGAAATTCTCTGCGCGGCTTCGGGCGTCAAACTCGGCAAGCTCCTCGAAATAAGTTATTATTGGAGTGAAGTCAACATTCGCCGCGAGAATATTGTTTGCGCCCCTCTTGCGGCTCTTTCCGAAGAAAGTTCCTTCAACTTTCAACCTGACGAAATTAAAGCAAGCGATACCGTTGATTTTCTTTGGGAGATTGAGTAAATGGCTAAGCAAATAAAATTCACAATCGGAGGATTTTTCGGCGGCTACAACACGATTGAAATTTTTATCGACGGCGAAAAAATTTCTTATGAAACAAAATTTTCTTCCGAGAAACTATACAGATTGCCTCAGCCCGCGCAGAAAACTTTCAACGCCAAAGCATGGCTTGAAGAACTTGACGCGCTGAAAATTTTTGAGTGGGATAAAGAATATTTCAACCACGAAATTTGTGACGGCACGCAATGGCATTTGACTTTCAAGGACGGCGAAAAAATAATTTACGACAACGGCGGCTCGAATGCTTATCCCGAAAACTGGTGCTTGTTCATAGTTTTGATTAACGAACTCTGCGCGAACTTTGAACCTGTTGGAAAAATTAAATTCACGTTGGGCAACGTCGCGGAAGGTTACAAGACTGTCGAAATTTCTATCGTTTCTACCGAGCAAGACACTCATGCCGTTTATAAAATTTTGCGGAGCGGTTTGCTTGACCTCGACCGAAACAAAAAAATCGCCGCGCAGATGTCCGACGATTGGTTAAAAGAATTGGCAGAGCTTGAAATTTTTTCGTGGAAGGAAAATTATTCGGCGGACGTTGCCGACGGCGGGCAATGGCAATTAATTTTTGATAACGGCAGAGAAATTTATCGCGGGCAAGGCTTGAATGCATATCCCGAAAATTTTGAGCCGTTCCTTGATTGGCTGGATGCTTTGGTTCCGGAGCTTGAGTTCGTCAATCGCAAGCGGCTCGAAAAAATTACGCTGGACTATTCCCGCGAATCGGCTATCGGCTACATGATTTCAGAATGTTTGACGATTGACCGCCGCGAAAAAATTTTGACGCTTGATAAAAAAAATGCTTACGTCTTTGCCAATCATGTTTATCGTTTGGGTTCCAACAAGGAAAAAATTTTTGACGCCTGCCAAAATTTTTTTGACAATCTCGAAGTCGAAGAGGGCAACCCATATTATCCTGCACGAATAAAAATCGAACTCGTCAGACACGACGGCTCGATTGAAAATTTTGAGACCTCTTACAACGAAAATTTTTTGCCGGGCATGACAAACCTTATGAAAGAAATTCAAAATTGCGCAAGCGACTTGACGGCAGAAATTTTTTCTCCGTCGCCCGCCGAAAAAAAGACAGAAGACAAATACATTTTCTGCAAAGTTCAATTCAAGGGCAGCTACAAGCACTACACCTATCGAACAGACGACGAGACTCTTTCCGTCGGTGACGTGGTGGATGTTCCCGTCGGCAAGAACAACGACGTGGCTACGGCGCGCATTGTCGAAATCGGCTACTTCGAGGAATACGAGGCACCTTTCCCCGTCGACAAGATAAAAAAAATCATCGGCAAGCATATCGCCGACGATTGGGAAAATTATTAATCTTCGATAATGTACGCCTTGAGAATTTCGCCGTAATAAGCGACGTGCGGCTCGGAGTGCGCGGTGTTCGGCATGTAAAATTTTTTGAACTTGCTGCTGATATTTTTAATCGGCTGCTCTTGACTGAAGACGACGCGGCATTCCAAAGTCAAGGGCAGTTCTTTTATTGCGGGCGGACGAACAATTTCCGCCTCGACCAAGTGAACACCCGCCTTAGCCAACTTATCGACATCGCGACCGGATTTACTGCCGCACAAGCCGACCGCTTTTGTAACTTCCTTAGAATATTTTTCGCCGTAGGGAACGCAGATTGTGAATTCGCCCGTGCGCTCAATCAACTCGTAAGTGAATCTTGAGGTGCGAACGTAAGCCGCGAAAATCGGGACGCCCCACTCGATGCCGAGCGTGCCCCAGCCGATTGTCATGGCGTTGACGCAATCCTCCGCCTCGCTCGTCAAAAGAATTCCTCCGGGCAACGCCTTAAAAATTTCGCCCGCGTAATCGAACGGATTAATTTCCTTCTTCAAAACAATTCCTCCCATCTGTTTGTCGCCGGCAATTTTAATATTTTTTTTTTGAGTTGTCCAGAATACGCTTGATTGACTTTTCAGATAAAATTCCTCATCTTTGGAATTGACAAAAAAAAACAATTATCATTATGCTTGAGGTAGCACTCAAAAATTTTTCCTGCGATAAGGAGATGAGGAAATGTTCAAACGAATGCTTGCCGCCATGCCGGTTTTGGCGGTGACACTTTGTTTCGGCGTCAAGGTTGCCGCTGCCGCCGAACGTGAAAATTTTAATAGGCGCGGGCGGCACAAAGCAATGGTATCACCCGACGCTTGCTGCCGGCGGCAACGGAATTTATCTTTACAGCGGCAGCTGC
>CAMVAG010000175.1 GCA_947165405.1 uncultured Selenomonadales bacterium | reverse complement strand
TTATCGGCGTCGAAGTCGAGGAGGTCGGCGGTCGTGACGAAGCGGAAATATTTTTCGAGTTCGGGAAGATTGAGCTGTTGACCACGAAAGGCGGCACGAACAGCGGCGGCAATGGTGTTATCGGCGTCGCGGTTGTCGTTGTCGAAGAGCAGCCCGCCGAGTTTCTTATGGACGATGCCCTCGCGCCCTTTGGCATTGCTCCAGCCGTAGCCCAGAAATTTTTCCTGTTCGTCGTTTTTGTCCGGCGCAGAGACAATCAGCGTGCGTTGCCGATAAGTCAAGCCGAAGTAAATAATTTTTTCGCGGTCACGGTCGGTTAAGTCGGCGGCGGTCTTCCCGGTCTTTTTCAAGTAGCCGTCGAAAATTTTTTCCTCCTCGTCGCCGGGAAGAATCGACTTGCTTAAAATAATTTTCGCGCTGTCCTTGAGGAGTTCGGCACGTTCGGGCGGGTCGAAAATTTTTTGCAAGAAGAGAATGACGGTGCTGACGGAGGTCGCGCTGAAAGTTTTATTGCCGAGCTGAACGATAGCACGAAGGTAAAAATTTTTCAGCAGAGCCTCGCGGGCAGCAACGAAACTTTTTCCGTCCTTGTTTAGGATTGAGCTTGGCAGAATCACGGAGGCAATTCCTCGCGGCTTGAGGAGTTGAGCAATCCTTTCAACAAAGAGCGTTTCAATTTCGGAACCGTCATTGGAAATTTTATCGAGCACTTCAAAATTTTTGTTGTCAAGTTTGAGGTGCGCCTTGAAGCCTTTGACGGAATAGGGCGGATTGGCAACGAGGATGTCAAAAGTTGCGGGCGTGATATTTTCGTCGGGATAATTTTCCAGCCCGTCACCGAATTTGATTTTGCCGCCGTTCGCGCCGTGCATGAACAGAGAAATTTTCGAGACGCGGGCAAGTCGGTCGTCCTTTTCCACGCCGAAAATTTTATCGCGTTCCCAGAGGAGCGGCAGCGGAAAATTTTTACGGGCAAAGCAATCGTTGACGGCCTTAAATCCTTCCGTCAAGAAATGCCCCGCGCCGCAAGCATAATCGATAATTTTTGGCGGCGTGTCGAAAATAATTTCGTCGAGCGGCAAGCTGTCCCAAATGAAATGAGCAATGGGAATCGGCGTAAAGAATTGTCCTTCGTTTTGCTTGAAGCCTTTATCGAGCAGCTGTTCAAATAAATCGCCGAGCGTCTGCAAATCCTTCGAGCCGATAATTTTATAATCCTTGAGGATGTCGACGACTTCGGCGAGGATTTTTGCGTTGATGTAAAAAAGTTTTTCGTTGTGCACGTCGATGAAGGCAAAGGCGTTGTTGTTGAAGAACTTCAGCTTGCGATAATCATTTTTAAAGGCGGCGGATAATTCTTCGCGGCGAACTTTTCCGATTTGATTCAAGAGTTCGTCGACGCGGGCAAGCGGCACATAAGTTATCGGCTCCTTCATGAATTTTTCCATGCCTTCGGCGTAGAGCCCTTGCAATCGGTCTTGAAAGGTTTCGTTTGTGTCGACGCCGTCTTTGAATTGAAAAGAAACTTCGCCGTCGTCGGGCGTGTTGGTTTCGTCGACGAGCTTGCAAATAAAAAGGGCGATAAGCCGATTAAAAGCGGTCTCCTTGTTTGAAACTTGATTGTGGCGAAGAATTTCCTCGAACTTGTTGACGACGGATTTATTTTCGCTGAAATCTTTCAAGTCGCGTTTGCGCAGAGGCTTGACGCCGATTTGATAGGCGCGGGTCTCGTCGTGAAAGATAACGTCGCCCAAAAATTTTTTCTCATAACGATCGCTCCAAATTTTGAAACGTTCGGGGACGGTGTGCGCGTCGCGATAAATTTTTTCGCCGCAAAAGACGCTTGCCGCCTCAAATTTCAATTTGCCGTCGAAGCCGGAAGCATAAAGCATGAGCCATTGACAAGAATTTTCTTGTTGCCAATAGGAAAAGAGTTGCCCGCCGTCTTGTTTCATGTTGGCGAGTTCGTGTTTGTATTCCGCGCCGAAAGTTTTGCATTCGATTATAAAAATGATTTTGCCGTCTTGAGAAACGCAAATATCTGCGCGGCCGCTCTTCTGCGTGTGACCGAGTTGCCAATTTTTTTCAAGCTCAATGTCTTCGGGCTTGTAGCCTTTATCGAGCAGACGATTGACGCATTCAAAGACGACGAGATTTTCTTTGTGGGATTCGTCGCAGGAAGTGTTGTGGTCGCGTCCTTTGATTTGCGCGGGATAAGAAAGTTTTTTCGCGTTAAGGTCGGCACTCATGACGACGCCGTCGGCAAAAGTTTTTTCAAAAAAATTACCGCGCTCGGTGAAGTTCATGGCTTTGAGTGCAGCAGAAAAATTTTTTTCCGTGAGCAAGTTATCTCCTCCTTAAGTTAAGAAAGCCCCGTTGGTCAGGCGGGACTTTTTGCGCATTTTAGAGGGTAATGCTAACTACCGAGACGATTTTTTCTTAGCGGTCGAGCCACTTAATGATGAAGTATGCTGCAACATTTCCTGCGACTGTCGCCAAGAAGGTAGTGAGAAACATTTTGTTGCCTCCTTTCCGTTGCGGTATAGGTTTAGCAACGTTGAAAGTTTACAGTAAGATTTTTATTTTGGCAACGAAAAATTTCTTGCAAAACACAATGACATGTTGTATATTTTATGCGGTAGAGAGAAACATAAGCATGCTCTCCTATAGGGGAAGCAACGAAAAAACTCGGTTGGTCACCGAGTCAAACAGTAATTTCGGACAAAGAGACCGCCTCCGATTTTGGAAGCGGTCTTTTGCGTTGGAAAAATATTTCAGTTCGGGTCGAAAGTAATTGTCTCAAGAATTTTATCGCGGCGCGCTTTGGACTTGGCAAAGTAATCGTGGACGGCTTGCCTGTCGTGATTTTCAATCGCCGCAATGACATTGCCCAGAATATTTTGCAAGTCGCGCAGATGATTTGAAATGGCGTCGCCGTTCGTCATGCAAATATCCGCCCACATATCGGCGTTTGAGCTGGCGATTCGCGTGGTGTCTTTGAAGCCGCCGCCGACGAGTTTCAAGCACGAGTCGAGGTCGTCGCCCGCGTCGTTCAACAAAGTCACGAGAGCCGCCGCCGCCAAATGCGGAACGTGACTTATAATCGAGGCGCATCGGTCGTGCTTGGCGATGTCGATTGTCAAAAAGTTTGCTTCGGTCAAGCGCAGGACGCTCATCAATTTTTCGAGGACTTCGGGAGGCGCGCCGGTGTTTTCGGCGATAACATAAGCCTTGCCCTTGAAAAGATTTTTATCCGCCGCCTCGACGCCCGATTTTTCACGACCGGTCATGGGGTGCCCGGCTACGTAAAAAATATCGGGCGGAAGAATTTTTTTCAGCTCCTGCCAAATGAATTGCTTTGTACTTCCCGCGTCAGTGAGGATTGCTCCGCTTTTCAAGAAGGGCAAAATTTTTTTTACCATCGGGACAATCTGCAAGACGGGCGGGCTTAGATAAATTATGTCAGCGTCGCCGACGACTTCCTCCAAATTCGACGTTGCCAAGTCGACTGCGCCGAGTGCCATTGAACGCCGCATTGATTGTTCCGAACGACACAAGCCCGTTATAAAAATTTTGTCGCCGAGTTTATCTTTGAGGCACAAGCCCAACGAGCCGCCGATAAGCCCGACGCCGATTATCGCAAGCTTAAGTTTTAGGTTTCGGATTTCAGGTTTCAAATTTTCCATTCCCAATTCCTCATTCCTCATTCCTAATTTAAATCGTTCGTCCCATAACTTTTGCAATGCCGTCGAGGTTGCCCATGAGTTCCTTGAAGGCTTCGGGCGTGAGCGATTGGTCGCCGTCGGAAAGTGCCTTTTCGGGATGAGGATGCACTTCGACAATCAAGCCGTCAGCACCCGCCGCGATTGCCGCTCTTGCCATTGGCGCAACCATTTTCCAACGCCCGGTGCCGTGACTGGGATCGACGACTATCGGCAGATGTGACAGCTCTTTGACAGCCGCGACAGCCGATAAGTCAAGCGTGTTGCGCGTGAAAGTTTCGTAAGTTCGGATTCCGCGTTCGCAGAAAATGACTTGCTCGTTGCCGCCGCTCATGATGTATTCGGC
>CAMVAG010000174.1 GCA_947165405.1 uncultured Selenomonadales bacterium | reverse complement strand
AAAAAAAATTCTCCTCGCCTTTTGACGAGGAGTTTTTCTTTGCAAAAAATTTTTTCAGCAGGTGTGACAAATTTCATAAAGCCCTGCGCGTTTGAGCGTGTTGACGACGGTATCGCCGATATGAGCGACGGTGTCCGCGACTTCAATGCCGACCGCGTTCAAGGCTTTAATTTTGTCTGCGGCAGTGCCTTTGCCTCCAGATATAATCGCGCCGGCGTGACCCATGCGTTTGCCTTCGGGAGCTTGACGACCTGCGATAAAAGCCGTCACGGGTTTTTCGGGCATGTTCTCTGCAATCCAACGGGCGGCATCTTCCTCCGCATTGCCTCCGATTTCGCCAATCATCAAAACGGCTTTGGTCTCGTCGTCTTCTTTGAAGAGTTTCAAAATGTCAATGAAATCGGAGCCTTTGACGGGGTCGCCGCCGATACCGACGGAAGTGGTAATGCCGATACCCGCGTTCATGAGTTGGAACGCCGCCTCGTAAGTCAAAGTTCCCGACCTCGAAACCAAACCGACGTGACCTTTCTTTTGGACGTTGCCGGGAATAATTCCGAGTTTCGCCTCGCCTGTCGTCATGACGCCGGGGCAATTCGGGCCGATAAGACGAGTCTTCTTGCCTTCCATGTAACGACGAACTTTAACCATATCCAAAACGGGAATGTGTTCGGTAATGCAGACGACCAAATCAAGTTCCGCGTCGACCGCCTCCAAAATTGAATCGGCGGCAAAGGGTGCGGGAACGTAGATAACCGAAGCCGTTGCGCCCGTAGCTTTTACGGCGTCGATAACCGTGTTGAAGACGGGAATGCCTTCGACGAACTGCCCTGCCTTGCCGGGTGTCACGCCTCCGACAATCTGCGTACCGTAAGCGATCATTTGTTTTGTGTGGAAGGTTGCCGCCTTGCCCGTGATACCTTGAACGATAACCTTCGTGTTCCTGTCAAGCAGAATCACTTTATCAACTCCTTTGTCAGCTTTCAGGTATCAGCTTTCAGCTGTCAGGATAATTTCTCTGAAAGCTGAAAGCTCCAAGCTGAAAGCTAGAAAAAATCTTTGTCTATAATTTTGTCGTAAATGTAGCCCTCGCGAACGCCCGAATCGCTGTAAATGATATGCAAGCTGCCGAAACGTTTTGCCAAGACGTCGGCGATAATCAAGCCCGGCATGAACGTATGCATTCTTTCGGGGACGGTCTTCATTAGCAAAATTTTATCGGGGACAATCAGCTCGTGGTCGCGGCGGAAGCGGTGGAGGATGTCTTGAATCCTTCGAACTTCCATGCGCATGTTCTGTCGTGTCATGCCGTACATTGCATTGTAAAGAGCCATCGCGCCTTTGAACGTGCCGCCTATCCCGCAAATTTGCGCGTGGCTGACGGCTTGGAACTCTTTGACCGCGCTGACAGTCGCCTCTGCCTCCGCGTACATTTCGGTGATTTCAACGGTGCTCGGCAAGATGTGAATGCCCGTGTATCTCGTGTGGAAACTCAAGCTCCCGATTGGCAAGCTGGCTTTGACTCTTATCTCGCGGTCGCAGAAATAGACAATCTCGGTTGAACCGCCGCCTATATCGATAAGCAAACCTTTTTCGTCAACGAGATTGTGAGTCGCGCCGATAAAATCGTAAGTCGCCTCGTCGTCGCCGCTCATCAATACAATTTGTATCCCCGTGCGGAAAGAAATTTCGTCGACGGCTTGCGAACCGTTCACGGCATTGCGGAGGGCGGCAGTCGTAAAGGCAGTCACTTGCGTTATTCCGAAGTCATCCAAGAATTGGCGATACTCCCCGATAATCTCAACGACTTTGTCAATGCCCTGCCGCTGCATCACGCCGTCGCGAACGTATGAGGCAAGTCCGACGGTGTGTTTCCTTTTCATGAGCATTTCGACGCGGTCGCCGTCAATGTCGTAAATCGCCATGCGGATCGTGTTCGAGCCTACATCAATCATTGCGTAGAGCATTGAGCCCACCTCCCTTGCCGCAAAAATATTCGGCGTCAACGTTGATTAACCTGCCGATTGAAAATTTAATTTACGGAAGGAGCCCCCTTCTTTGCCAAAGAGTGGGCACGCAGAACCGGCTGTGCTTGTCGTAGTTCGTCGTTTCGATTAAGCGTTCAATGGCTTTAAATTTTTTCTTCTACTTTTTCTTTGCATGCCCAAAGAAAAAGTAGCAAAAAGAAAGGGCACCTCGCAGGGGCGCGCCGCAGAAACATCCTGTTTCAGTGCGGCGTGAGGAGCCGTCATCCATGACGGCTCCTAATTTCCTAATCACTAATCTCACCGGGTGCTTTGACGATAATTTTTCCGTCGCGGTCGTGGTAAACAACTTTGGCAATGCGTGCGTTGATTATCATGCGTCGGCAAAGTTTGCAGGGTTCGCCCGAAGCATTTGAGCCGTCCGCGCAGTTCACGCCTGCAATATAAATCGTCGCGTCCTTCATCTTGTCGGGGTCGGCGTTGATTATCGCGTTTTGCTCGGCGTGCACGGCAACACACAGCTCGTAACGTTCGCCCTTTGGCACATGAAGTCGTTCGCGTTCGCAAATGCCGCTGTCAATGCAATTCGTTTCGCCGCGCGGTGCTCCGTTGTAGCCCGTGCTGATTATGATTTTATCTTTGACGATAATCGCTCCGTAGCGTCGACGAAGACAAGTTGCTCTCTTGCCGACCTCGCGGGCGATGTTCAAAAAATATTCGTCCCACGAGGGGCGCGTGTGTTTTTCGTTCATGATTCACTCTCCAAAAAATTTTTCCGCCATTATATAACAACTTCCCTCGTCGCGAAAGATTTTCTTGTGATTTTCAAAGGCGATACCCGCAAATTTCGCTTTACAATTCTTAGAAAATTTTTTAAAATAATGGCGTTAGATTTTTCATTCAGAAAGATTGAGCGGGAGGGGATTTTAGAGATGTTAGGAGCTATAGCGGTAATGACTTCGGGCGGCGACAGCCCCGGCATGAATGCGGCGGCGCGTGCGGTCGTAAGAACTGCGCTTTATGAGGGCGTTAAAGTTTTCGGTATCCAAAACGGCTACAAGGGAATGCTTAACGATGACATAATCGAATTGCAGAGGCGCAGCGTCAGCGATTTGATTCAACGCGGCGGAACTTTTCTCGGTACGGCTCGTTGCAAAGAGTTCAAGACAGAGGAAGGTCGTCGCAAAGGTCTGGAAAATCTTCAGAAACACGGAATTGAAGGTCTCGTCATAATCGGTGGTGACGGCTCGTTGACGGGCGGCTCTCTTTTGTCGAAAATGGGCGGCATTCCGATTGTCGGACTTCCCGGCACGATTGATAACGACGTTTGGGGCACGGACTACACAATCGGTTGCGATACCGCAGCAAACACCGCAGTCGAAGCGATTAACAAACTGCGTGACACAGCCTCTGCGCACCGTCGTATCATGGTTGTTGAAGTCATGGGTCACACCTCCGGCTGGCTCGCAATGGTTTCAGGCATTGCCTCCGGCGCGGAATACATAATCGTTCCCGAAGTAAAATATAATATCGACGAAATGTGCGAAGAGATTATCGACTCTTACAAGGGCGGTCGTCGCTACAGCATTATCGTCGTGGCTGAAGGCGCGTGCAGCGGCGTCGGCTTGAAAAACGTCGTCCAAGAAAAAACCGGCATTGATACCCGCGTTTCGATTCTCGGTCACATTCAACGCGGCGGCTCCCCGACTGTCGAAGACCGCATGAAGGCCTCGCAACTCGGCGAAAAAGCTGCTCTTGCAATTATTTCCGGCGTTTCCAATGTCGTTTACGGTTTCGACGAAGGCAAAGTCGTCGCGATTAACCTCTTTGATTCGGTCAACAATAAGAAGCCGCTCGACCCCGAACTTGTTCGTTTGGCGAGCGTGCTTGTCTAAGGCATGAATAATTTTTGGAAAGCGGCGGCGATTCTCTCAGGCGTTGGGATTTATATCGCCGCCGTAATTTTTATTTGTCTTTACTTGGGCGGGCTTGTCGACGATTTTTTTCAGCTCGGCGGCAAAGGCAGAATCGGCGGAATTATTTTGAGCTTCCCTATCGCGATTTATTCTGTCTATCGTCAACTTAAACATCACGGCTT
>CAMVAG010000173.1 GCA_947165405.1 uncultured Selenomonadales bacterium | reverse complement strand
TCAAGCGCGTTGGCACCGCCGACAATTTCGTTGATTTCGTTGGTGATACCCGCTTGACGAACTTTATTGTAGAAGAGATTGAGCCTGCCGACGAGTTCTTGAGCGTTATCGGTTGCGTTGCTCATTGCGTTCATGCGCGAGGAAAGTTCGGAGGCGGCAGAGTGAAGCATCGCGCCGTAAATCCTCGTGGCAATTCTGCGCGGCATGAACTTATCCAACAACGTAACGGCGTCCGGCTCGTAGATGTATTCTTCCTTGAGCGTCGCGCTTGCTTTTGCGTAGTCGTCAGTGACAATCGGCAGGAGCGTAACGTCGTCGGGCACACAGCTTATCGCCGACTTGAAACGCGTATAAATCAAAGTCACGTCGATAATTTCACCGCTTGCAAAACGTTCCATGACCAAGTCCGTAATTTCTTTCGCGTATTTGTATTGCGGACGCTCGCTTATGCCGTGATAGCTCTTTATGATGTTGTAGCCGCGCTGACGGAAATGAGTTGTCGCCTTCCTGCCGACGGTTATAAGTTCAATGCCGTCAATATAATCGGCGTCGTGATATTCGCGAACCTCCGAAGAACCCGAACTTGATGCTCCGCCGCCTTTATGAGACGCTTTGGCAATGGAACCCGTTGCAGTCATTTGCCGTTGTTGTTTCGGAGTTCGTTTGCCCATCGGCTTGATACCCTTGAGCGCGTCGAAATTTTTCTTGTGGAAGTTTTCGTCGTCGCCGTCGTCATCGAGTGAAGAATTTTCGCCCGTGCCGTCGTATTCAATCGTATCGTGCGCCTCTTTGAAGACGTTGCTTGAAAAAGAACCCGCAAGCCCTTTGTCGGAGGCAATGACTATGAACAAAAATTTTCCCGCGCCTTCTTGCTGTTCGGCAATGAGTTCGTCACGAGTTTTGATAAAAGGATGTTCGTATTCCTGCCCGCGCATTTGAGTCATTACACGCCGCATGATTTCTTTTGTCTTGGCAACGTAGGGAAGATTCGACAGCAGTGCCTCGCGTGCCGCATTGAACCTCGAACGCGCTATCATGTCCATTGCGTTGGTTATCTTCTGAATATTTTTGACGCTCTTAATTCGGCGGCGTATGTGTTGTAAATTTGCCATTTACGCCACCGCCTCAACCTGCAACCTTATAATTGACGGTCTCTTTGAATTCGGTGATTGCCGCTTTGATTTCGGCTTCGAGGTCGTCGTCAAGTTTCTTCTTCTCAACAATCTTTTTGCCGATGTCGGGATGATTGACGTGCATGAATTTGATAAAGTCGTTGTGGAAGGTAACAACCTTGTCGACGGGAATATCCGCCAAAAATCCTCTGACCGCCGTGAAAATCGTAAGCACTTGGTCTTCGACGGGCAAAGGAGAATATTGCGATTGCTTAAGCGTCTCAACCATGCGCGCGCCTCTGTCGAGTTGAGCTTTGGTTGCCTTGTCGAGGTCGGAGCCGAATTGTGCGAAGGCAGCAAGCTCACGATACTGCGCCAAATCCAAACGCATTGTGCCCGCGACTTGTTTCATGGCTTTAATCTGCGCGGCACCGCCGACACGCGAAACACTCAAGCCGACGCTGATAGCCGGACGAATGCCGCTGTAAAATGAATCCGTCTCAAGCATAATCTGCCCGTCGGTGATTGAAATGACGTTCGTGGGAATGTAAGCGGAAACGTCGCCCGCCTGTGTTTCGATAATCGGCAAGGCAGTTATCGAGCCCGCACCGAGTCTGTCTGAAAGTTTTGCGGCGCGTTCCAAAAGTCTTGAGTGCAAATAGAAAACGTCACCGGGATAAGCCTCACGACCGGGCGGACGCCTCAACAGCAGGGACATTGCACGATAAGCCGCCGCGTGTTTTGTCAAGTCGTCGTAAATGCAGAGGCAGTGCCCGTGTTTTTCATACATAAAATATTCCGCCATCGTGACGCCGGCATAAGGCGCAAGATATTGGAGCGGAGCAGAGTCGGCAGCGGTTGCCGCAACGACGATTGAATATTCCATTGCGCCGTGGTCTTCCAAAGTCTTCACAACGCGAGCAACCGTCGAAGCCTTCTGACCGATTGCAACATAAACGCAAATACAATTCTGCCCCTTCTGATTGATAATCGTATCGATTGCGATAGCCGATTTGCCGATACCGCGGTCGCCGATAATCAATTCGCGCTGACCTCTGCCAATCGGAACCAGAGCATCGATAGCCTTCAAGCCGGTTTGCAACGGCTCATGAACAGATTTTCTGTCGGCGATACCGGGAGCTTTGAACTCAACGGGACGAGCCTTAGTCGTTTGAATGGGTCCTTTGCCGTCAATCGGACGACCGAGAGCGTCAACGACACGCCCTATCATGTTTTCACCGACGGGCACCTGCATGATTCTGCCCGTGCGTTTTACGGTGTGACCTTCTTTAATTTCATTGTCACGACCGAGAATAACCGCGCCGACGTTGTCCTGCTCAAGGTTGAGGACGAGACCGAAAATATCGTCGCCGAAGTCAAGCAACTCACCCGACATAGCTTTATCGAGTCCGTGAATGTGCGCGATACCGTCACCAATCTCAATGACGGTGCCGACCTCGTCGACGTTCAAATCGACGTTGTAATTTTTAATCTGTTCCTTGATTATCGCGGTAATTTCATCAGGATTTATCTTCATGTTTAAGACTTCACCTCTTTAATTGCGCAGCGAACTTTGGAGCGCACGCAGCCGCCCTGCCGCCGAGCCGTCAATTCGCTTGTCGCCGATTTTCAAAATGATTCCGCCGAGTATGGAGGCATCTTTGTGCGGGCGGATTTTAATCTTGCGTCCCGTCAGCGAAGTGAGCTTTTTGATAAGTGCATCTTGTTGTTTTTTGGATAAGTTGAAAGCCGTCGTCACGTCCGCGATTAAAATTCCCTGCTCTTTATTTTTGAGCGATGTAAAAATATCGTAAATCTCGTTGAAGACGCCGATACGTTTCTTGTCGACGAGGAGCATTAAGAAATTCATGACGGTCGCGGAAATTTCTTTATCGAAGGCGCGCTTGAGTAAATCTTTTTTCGCCTGCTGCGGGATAAGCGGATTCTGAAAAAATTTTACGGCTTCGGGAATGGAGAAAACATCTTTGCGAACTTTTGCCAAGTCTTTGTCGTAGCCGTCAAGATTTTTTTCTTCAAGGGCAATCTCAAAAATCGCCGTCGCATATTTTGAGGCAAGCTGAATGTTAAGCATTCGGGCACCTCATTTCATATCTGCGAACATGTCTTTATTGAGACTGCCGATAAATTCGTTGACGAGCTTGTCGTTTTCTTTGGTGTCGAGATTTTTGGAAACGACTTTGCCCGCCGCCGCCAAGCTCAACGTGACAATCTGCGACTTCATGTCCTCGAAGGCGCGATTGCGTTCGTTTTCGATTTCGGCTTGTGCGGAAAGTTTCATGCGTTCGATTTCTTTGCGCGTCTCTTCGACTGCGGCGTCGTGTTCTTGGCGGGCAGTGAGGTTTGCCTTCTCAACGATGGCTTGAGCTTTTTGTTGAGCGTCGGCAAGTTGAGCTTTGTATTGCGCCAAAGTTTGTTCGGCGGCTTTACGGTCTGCTTCTGCCCGGTCGAGGTCGCCTTTGATTTTATCGGAGCGTTGTTGCAAAAGGCGGGCGACGGGTTTGTAAGCAACCGCACGCAACAGCACGACCAAGATTAAGAAGTTGAGAATCTGCGCGAGAATCGTTGCGTTAATTTCAATCAAAACGAATCACCCCGTTTTATTAATTAGGAATGTGGAATTGGGAATTAGGAATTAGCTTTCAGCTATCAGCTGTCAGCTGTCAGGAAGGTGAAAGTCTGAAAGCTGAAAGCTCTAAGCTGAAAGCTACAAAAGGTGATAAAAATGAAAAACAATTCCTCATTCCTCATTCCTAATTCCTAATTAGAGAAGCGGGTTGGCATAGAGCATGATGAGCGCGACGACCGTTGCGATAATCGCCATAGCCTCAATCAAGCCGACGGAGATAAGCGTGTTGGTGAAGAGAGTATTCTTGGCTTCGGGCTGACGAGTGATACCGTCAATGAATTTGCTCGTGACCAAGCCGTCACCGACGCCCGCGCCGATTGCCGCCAAGCCCATAGTGATACCTGCGCCCA
>CAMVAG010000172.1 GCA_947165405.1 uncultured Selenomonadales bacterium | reverse complement strand
TCAGCGGGTTTTAAACGCCCCTGCGAGGCACCCTTTTCTTTGCTACTTTCTTTTGGGTGAGCAAAAGAAAGTAGAGCCAACAGACAAAATAATTTTACCGACAACTAAGGAGGTTATGACATGAAAAAGGCTGTACACTTCGGCGCAGGCAATATCGGGCGCGGCTTTATCGGTTTGCTTTTAAGTCAAGCGGGCTATCACGTGAGCTTTGTGGACGTTGCCGCACCGCTCGTCAATGACATTAACGAACTCGGCAAGTACAACGTTCAAATCTTCGGCGAGGCTGAAAAGACTCTTGTCGAAAACGTCAGCGCGATTAACAGCAACGAAAACCTCGACGCGCTCCTCGACGCAATCGTTGAGGCGGACATCATCACGACGGCTATCGGCCCGAACATTTTAAAATTCATCGCGCCGAATATCGCCAAAGGTTTAACCAAACGCGTTGCGACGAACAAGACGCCGCTCAATATCATCGCTTGCGAGAACATGGTCGGCGGCTCGACCGTGCTGAAAAATTTCGTCTATGAAAATCTTGCGGACGACGTTAAGCCCGAAGTTCAAAAGCTTATCGGCTTCCCCGACGCTGCCGTCGACAGGATTGTCCCGCTCCAGAAGAATGACGAAAAACTTTTGGTCAAGGTCGAACCCTACGCCGAATGGGATGTTGATTCAAAAGGTGTCGTCGGTGAACTGCCTGCGATTAAAGGCATGACGCTTGTCGACAATCTCGGCGCGTACATTGAAAGAAAACTTTTCACTGTCAACACGGGGCACGCCTCCATTGCTTACCTCGCCTATCAAAAGGGTTTGCCCGATATAAGCTCCGCCATGCGCGACGAGGAAATTGTTGCCGCCGCCCGCGCAGTGTGGGCAGAGACTTCCGCGCTTTTGATTGACAAATACAATTTCGATCCCGCCGTTCATCAAAAATACGTTGCAACGACCGAAACGCGTTTCAAGAATCCCGAAATCAGCGACGAAGTTACTCGCGTGGCTCGCGGACCGAAGAGAAAACTTTCCGCCGGCGACCGCTTGGTAAGTCCCGCGACTCAACTTATCGAACGCGGCAAAGCTCCCGTTGCATTGGCTAAGGTTATCGCCGCCGCTTTGAAGTTTGACTATGCCGAAGACAAAGAAGCCGTCGAAGTTCAAGACTTCATCAAGGCGAACGGCATT
The DNA here is from genome assembly GCA_947165405.1 of uncultured Selenomonadales bacterium. Taxonomy (GTDB): domain Bacteria; phylum Bacillota; class Negativicutes; order Selenomonadales; family Selenomonadaceae; genus Quinella. The sequence goes on along the minus strand of CAMVAG010000172.1, from coordinate 2,962 downwards.
GATGCCGCGATAACCAATTTCACCGGCGCGGCTCCCGATTCCAAACTCTTTGCGCTTATCAAGAATAACCTTTGATAAATTCTCTGAACCTTTTACCGCAACCCCAAAAAAATTATCCCCGCCTCGTAAATGAAGCGGGGAATTTTTTTTTGATTTAAAGCGTTTCAGATGAGAGCTTCCTCTTCGGGAATTTCATCCCAGTTGATACCGAAAATCTTCGCAAGCAATTCTTCTTCGGTTGACGCCTCAACGTCCGCACTCTTGAAAAGAATGCTTGTGCTTTCTTCGGGCGGCATGTCGTCGAGGCTCTTGTCGGTATTCTTTTGTTCTTCGGCGCGTTTCTCTTTGGCTGCCTCGAAACGTTCTTTTTGTTCGGCGGAAAGTTTTTCAAGTTGCGCAAAGAGAGTCATGTTGCCTTCGCTGTCGATTGAGACGCCCAGTTGAGAAAATTGAACGCCTTCGCCCAAATCTTTTTCCGAAATATTTTTGAGCATGTCGACGGCATTTCCGACTTGCCCCATGACTTTTTCGGCGTATTCGTCATCTTCCGCCATCTTTTCAAGCTCTTCCGTCGTGAACATGACCGAATACTCTTTGTCGCTGCCGAGCGTCTTGGAAGTGTCCATGTCATTCGAGACGACGAAATCATAATCGCCGTATTTCTTGCGAAGGTTTTCAAGATAGCTCTGCGCTTTGGGTGAAAGTTTCTGTTCGTCGGATTTGCTTTCGTCGACGTTATCGCTTTGCAACTTCACGGCACTCAAGCCGGCTTCGCTAAGTTCGACGTTGGCATTTGCTCCGAAGCTTTCCAAAAGATTTTTCTCGGATTCAATCTTGTTTGTCTTGGCGGAAGCGGTTGTCGCTTTGCCGAATTGTCCCGCCGTTTGATAAGCTCTGAAAAAATTTGGATTAATTGTGTTCGCCATGATGTGTCCCTCCATAACAAAATCCATTCCGTTTTAAAGTTGATTCATTATAACACATTTTCCCGCGCACTCAAGCAGAAAAATTCTTTCTACTTTTCTTTTGCAGCGTCGTCCGTGACGGCCGGGCTTTCACTCACCGTTGCTTTTAGAATTCATCAACACGACCTAAGCAAAACAGCCGCCTAAGCCCTGACCCGGCTAAGCGACTGAACGCAACCCAATTCTTAATAGTTTTACAAGCTTAATTCCCAAAATATATGAGGGGCTGAACCGCCTTCAAGCAATTTCAAACCTCGCAAGAATTTTTCGCGAGGTTATTTCTTTTGTAAAAAAAATTATAATCGACGAGGAAAAATTTTTCAAGGGATATTTTTCTAACCGAAATTAAAATTGACAATCGGCGGCGCAAAAATTACAATGACAATGGAGGTGCTTTAAGCATGAGGTCGAAAAAATTTACAAAGATAATTTGTGCGGCGGCAGTGGCAGCGGCGTTGACGTTTGGCGGTTGCAGCGGCTTGACGGGAATGGAAAGTTCCGACGAAGGTGATAAATCGGCAGTCGAAAAATCGGCGTCGGTAACTCAAACTTCACACACGGAGGCGGCTCCCAAAACCGTCAATCAGCCCGAAAGCAATGCAAAAATTTCTGACGCGAGAAATACTCCCGCCGTGCGCGTGGCGCGGACAGTCGGCCCGGCAGTCGTCGGCATAACCAACAAAGCTATCGTCCGCGACTTCTTCGACAGGACGTTTGAGACTTCGGGCGTGGGCAGCGGCGTCATTTTCAAAAGCGACGGCTACATTATCACAAACAATCACGTTATCGCCGGTGCAAAAGAGATTATCGTTTCGCTCTCGGACGGCAACACGATTAACGGCACTTTGATTGGCACTGACGAAATGACGGATATTGCCGTTGTGAAAGTCGACGCCAAAGACTTGCCGACAGCCGAACTGGGCGATTCGGATGAGGTCGTCGTCGGTGAACCCGCCATCGCTATCGGCAACCCTATGGGCTTGGAATTTCAAGGCTCCGTGACGGTCGGTGTTATCAGCGCATTGAACAGGACACTTGATCTCAACGACAGGCGCGTTAAACTTCTTCAGACAGACGCGGCGATAAGTCCCGGCAATTCGGGCGGCGCACTCGTCAACGCTGACGGCGAAGTTATCGGAATCAACAGCGCGAAGCTTGCAACAAACGGCGTCGAAGGCATGGGCTTTGCAATCCCGATTAACACCGTCAAGACGATTGTCAAAGAGCTCATGGATAAAGGTTACGTTGCTCGTCCTTATCTCGGCGTCACGATTTTCGACAAGCCCACCGCCGCTCGCTACGGCTATGAGCTGTCGATTGACAAGGGCGTTTATGTTTTCCAAGTTGCTATCGATTCGCCCGCCGGTCGCGCAGGCTTCCAACGCGGCGATATTATCTTGAGCATTGACGGCAAGGAAGTCAATTCGGTTGCTGACGTTCGCAACGAGGTCGCGGCTCACAAGGTCGGCGATAAAGTCACGGTTCTTTGTGACAGGGAAGGCAAGCAGGAAACCGTCGAAGTCACTTTGGAAGAAATGCCTCAACCGTCGAATCAATGAAAATAAATTTAATCGTCGTCGGCAAGCTCAAAGAAAAATTTTTGGTCGAGGGCGTCGCGGAATATCTTAAACGCTTAAAAAAATTTTCAACGGTTGAAGTCCGCGAAATTTCCGAATGCCGCAGCGTCGAGGAGGAAGGACAAAAACTCTTGTCGCTTGTCCCGAAAGATTCTTGGCTCTGCGTGCTTGACGTTTCAGGCGAGGCTTTGACTTCGGAAGACTTCGCAAAAAAAATTTCCGCGCTGAATTTGAGCGGAGTGAGTAATTTGACATTTGCAATCGGAGGGGCGTTCGGCTTGAGTGAGGAACTTCGGCGGGCGGCGTCCTTCCGATTATCTTTATCCGAAATGACATTCACGCATCAAATGGCGCGATTGATTCTGCTCGAACAAATTTATCGGGCGTTCAAAATCAATCGCCACGAGCCGTATCATTGGT
>CAMVAG010000171.1 GCA_947165405.1 uncultured Selenomonadales bacterium | reverse complement strand
GAGCAACCTGTCGAGGAAAAACCTTCAGAGGAAGACAAAAAAATCGCGGCGATGACTCAACAGGCAGAGGATTTGAAAGCGGCCTTGCAGAAGGCGCGGAAAAATCAGCAGACGCCGCCCGAACAAAAACCGATGCTCTCGCAGAAAAAGCAAGTCGAAAAGGCAGTTGACGAACGCCGCCGCAGAGTATTGCTCGGCAAGCACGCAACGAAAACCATCACCGCCGAAAGCGGCACGGTCGTCGTGGAGGAAGGCGCGGAAGTCACGGAAGAAGTCCTTCAACGCGCGCGCCTCTCAAACAAATTTATCGAACTGTCAATGAACGTCCAATAAAAATTCAAAAAAAATTTCCCACTCGGTCACATGCCGGGCGGGATTTTTTTTATCAAAGCGTTCGATTACAAAGTGGAAAAGATTCTGTCGCCCGCGTCGCCGAGACCCGGAACGATACGGCAGCTGTCGTTCAAACCTTCGTCAATCGCCGCCGTGTAAATCTCAATGTCGGGGTGGTCGCTCGAAATTTTTTTCAAGCCTTGCGGAGCGGAAATGATACACAGGAAGAAAATTTTTTTTGCGCCGCTGTCTTTGAGGAGTTTAAGCGCGGCGGAGGCACTTCCGCCGGTGGCAAGCATCGGGTCGACGACGAGCAAAATTTTTTCGTCAATGTGCGGCGGCATTTTGAAATAGTATTCGACGGGCTCAAAAGTTTTTTCGTCGCGATAAAGCCCGACGTGACCGATTGAAGCGTTCGGAAAAATTTTCAGCACGCCGTCCGCCATTGCCAAGCCCGCACGAAGAATCGGAACGACTACAAAATTTTTCTCGTCCAAAATTTCTGCGCGGCAAGTTTTAATCGGGGTTTCAATTTCAATCGTCCGCGTCTCAAAATTTTTTCCGACCTCGTAAGTCAAAAGCGCGGCAATTTCTTCGACAAGAGAGCGAAAATCTTTCGGCAAAGTCTCTTTATTTCTAAGTTGCGCCATCTTGTGATTGATAATTGCATTTTTAATTTCGTGAATCATCTGCTTATCTCCTCGAAATTTATTCCCGCCTCTTGTGCCAATTTCTTCAAACGATAAACGGGCAAGCCGACGACGTTAGACCAGTCGCCGTGAATTTTTTCTATGAACTTTGTCGCGCCGCCCTGCAAGGCATATGAGCCGGACTTATCGAGCGGTTCGCCGGTGGCAACGTAGTCGTGAATTTCCTCCGCCGTCATGGTGCCGAAGAAAACTTCCGTGACTTCCGCCGCCGTGAAAATTTTTCCGCCCGCGCAGATTGCCAAGCCTGTGATGACTTCGTGACGCCTGCCCGAAAGACGCGCCAACATTTCTTCCGCGCCTTTGACGCCGTCGGGTTTGCCGAAAATTTCACCGTCAAGCACGACGATTGTATCCGCGCCGATAACGATTGCTTCGGGGTGTTTGGCGGCGATTGAGCCGGCTTTGAGTTTTGCATTTTCCACTGCCAAAATTTTCGGGCTGTCGGCACTTTGAACTTCTTGCGCGTCGCTGACTTCCACGACGAAATTACTGCACAGCTTTTTTAAAAGTTCATGCCTGCGCGGCGAGCCCGATGCCAAAATTATCATTGCGTCTCCTCCAAATTTTCAGCCGACAATTTTTTTCTTGAAACGTTCGGGAAATTCTTTCATGTATATTTCTTTGGTTATGCGGCGCGTATTGTACTTGCGCATGAGATACAGAGTTTCCGCTGCTTGTTCTTCTGTAGTGGGCGGGCAATCCTCGTCAAAGACAATCGGGCGTCCTTTAAGCGCGGCAATTTCAGCTTTCTCCTCCGCCGTCAACGGTTCGCCAATCTTCATCGTGTAAAATTCCAAATCCTCCGTAGACATAATAATCATTCCTTTCATCATTCAGGAGTGAGGAATTAAAAGCGTAATCATTCCTAATTCCTAATTCCTCATTCCTAATTGAATTCATCCTTCCGCTTTGAAATTGTAAACGGGCTTCATTAAGTAATGCTGCGCGGCAAACCCGAAATCATATCCAATTTACTCAAACCACTTGTCGGGAATAATAAATTCCGTCAGCATTTTTTTGTAGTGCTCAAGATATTTTTCGTGGCGCGGCGCGAGCTTGAGTTGTCCCGTCTCGACAGCGTAATTCCAAACATCGCCGGTCGTCCAATCGGGATGAGCATCCTCTATCGCGTCAAGCACTTCGTCAGTTACGTTACTTTCGCTGAGATAACAAAAGCAAGGATACGAATACGGAAAATATTTATCGTTGAGCCGAGCGTCGAAAAATTTTTTGAACATAGCGGCGAGTTCTTCACGACGATAAATTTCCGCAAGCAGAATTTTTTTCTTTACAATCTCGGCGGTCAAAAAGATTTCGTCTTCGACAGGACGCACGGAAATTTTTAAAACCTTTATTCTGTCGTCGTAAATATCGCCGAAATTTTCTGTGCAAGGTTCGCCGCGCCGAATGTGAACAAATAAATTTACAAGTTGCGGTAAAGGGTCGCTCAACAGCTCGTCGAAAGCAAAATTGAAAAGCTTGCCGCTCTTTATGAAGTTGAAGTCGACAAAGCCGCAATCGATACTTCCATACTCGATAATAAGCTTGTCATTGAATCGCCAACGCTTGAGCTTTTCGACTTCGCGGAAGTATTGCGCCTTGTCGAAAACAAATTCACCGAAATTTTTTGTGCGATTCTCTGCATGTGGCAAGACAAAATTTTTCCACACAACATTGCTTATACCTGTTTCAACATCGGCGATTAACTGCGAACAAATTTTTACAGATTTTATTTTATATTTTTCAGAAAGATTTTCGTGAAGTTCAGCGACGGAAATCGGCGCGTGATTGATAATTTTCGATCCCTCACGTTTCTCGAATTCGTAAAGCGTATCCAAAAGATTTTTTCCGTTGATAAAAATATGAGCGAAGGCGTTTTGAGTTATGCAATCTGTGTAATTGAATGCGCTCAATCGAAATTCTATCGTGTCCAAGATTTATCCTTCCGCTTTGAAGTTGTAGACGGGCTTCATGACTTCGACAATGTCAACGGTGTCGTCGATAACGTCAATAATGTCGTCGAGGGATTTGTAAGCTTGGGGGCTTTCGTCGAGGGTGCCTTCGCTGATTGAGGTCGTGTAAATGCCCGCCATCGATTCTTTGTATTCTTCCATGTCAATCAAAGCTTTGGCTTCGGTGCGCGAAAGAATTCTGCCGGCTCCGTGCGGCGCGGAAAAATTCCATTCGGCATTGCCCTTGCCGACCGCCAAAACCGAGCCGTCACGCATGTTTATCGGGATAAGAACTTTTTCGCCTTTGTGAGCGGCAATGGCTCCCTTGCGAATAATCAGCTCCTCAACGTCAATGTAATTGTGAACGGTGTGGAAAGCCTCGCCGCCCGTGATTCCCGTCTTGCCCAATAAAATCTTTGCAATAAGTTCACGATTGCGCCGGGCGAAAGTTTGGCAAAGCTCCATGTCGTGCAAATACCGGTGAAAATATTTTCCGTAGACGAAACACAAATCTTCGGGCATGGACGCTTTTTTGCGACGATACTCTTTTTCCATTTCCTCAAGCTTCGATTTAATTTCCTTCTTGCGACCCGCCGCTTTGTACGAGGCGATAACTTCTTCCTTTTGATTAAAAAATTCCTCTTTGCCGCGAGCCAAGTCAATCGCCAAGTGCTGATAAAATTCGGCGACCTGCTTGCCCAAATTTCTGCTGCCCGTGTGAATTACCAAATAAAAAGTTCCGTCCGCCGCCTTGTCGATTTCGATAAAGTGATTGCCGCCGCCGAGCGTGCCCAAACTTTTTTCAATCCGACGAGTTTCCTTGAGTTCGCGATAACAATTAAGCTCCGTCAAGTCAAATTTTTCTTGCCGCGAATCCCAAACATTTCTGCGCGAGGGAATGTAATGAGCCGCCTCGTCGATTTTTTCAAAGTCAAGCGAATCCGTTTCAAGCTTGACGGTGTACATGCCGCAGCCGATGTCGACGCCGACGATATTCGGGACTGCCTTGTCGGTGACGGTCATTGTCGTGCCGATTGTACAACCTTTGCCCGCGTGCACGTCCGGCATGATTCGGATTTTGCTTTCGCGAGTGAATTCGTAATTGCACATGCGCCGAATCTGTTCGCGAGCTTCGTCCTCAATGACTTTCGCGAAAGAAATTGCCGTGTTGAATTTGCCTCTGATTTCCTCCAT
>CAMVAG010000170.1 GCA_947165405.1 uncultured Selenomonadales bacterium | reverse complement strand
TCTTGTTGCTCGCAATTATTAAATGCTTTTTACAAATTATTTTAAATCTACTTTTTTTTTGCGCGCCCAAAAGAAAAGTAGCAAAAGAAAAGGGCGTTGAACCCGCTGAAAAAGCTTCCGGCTTTTTACGCGGGCGGCCGCACGTCCATGTGCGGCCGGGCTTTCACTTCCCGCTACGTTCAAGTTTAACAGCAAAATTTAAAATCTCACTTCGACGCCGCGACTTTGAAGATACTCTTTGACTTGACGAATCGTATACTTGCCGTAGTGGAAGACCGACGCCGCCAAAACCGCATCCGCCTTGCCGTCGACAAGCACGTCATAAAAATGTTTGAGTTCGCCTGCGCCGCCCGAAGCAATCACGGGAACATTGACCGCCTCGCTGACTGCGCGGGTAAGCTCAATGTCGTAGCCGTCCTTCGTGCCGTCTGCGTCCATACTTGTCAATAAAATTTCGCCCGCACCGAGCGCGACTCCTTTTTTTATCCAATCGAGGCAATCAAGACCTGTGGGTTTGCGTCCGCCGTTGACGTAAATTTCCCAGCCGTTATCGTCACGGCGTTTGGCGTCGACTGCAAGCACAATGCATTGACTGCCGAATTTTTTTGCGCCGTCTTCGATGAGTTGAGGATTTTTAACCGCCGCGCTGTTGACGGAAATTTTATCTGCGCCCGCCGCCAACATGACTCGCATATCTTCGACCGTGCGAATGCCGCCGCCGACCGTGAACGGAATAAAAACTTGAGCCGCGCAACTTTTGGCGACCTCGACCATAGTGCCGCGTCCTTCGTGAGAGGCGGTTATGTCCAAGAAAACCAATTCGTCAGCCCGCTCCGAGTCGTAGCGTTTGGCAAGTTCGACGGGGTCTCCGGCGTCGCGCAGCCCGACAAAATTTGTGCCTTTGACGACGCGTCCGGCTTTCACGTCGAGGCAAGGAATAATTCTTTTTGTAAGCATGTCAAGCCTCCTTATTTAGAGCGTGTTGGTAAATTAAATCGGCGGCTTTGATTGAACGTTCAATGACTTTTAATTTTTTCTTCTACTTTTTCTTTGCACGCCCAAAGAAAAAGTAGCAAAAAGAAAGGGCGTTTAACCGGCTGTAAAAACATCCCTGTTTTTAACGCCGGCGGCCGTCGTCCATGACGGCCGGGTTTTCGCTCACCGCGACTTTTCAAATTTACCAACACACTCTATCAGCTGTCAGCTAATTCAATCGCAGATTTTAAATCGAGTGCGCCGGTGTAAATCGCCTTGCCGACAATCACGCCCGAAATTTTTGCCGCCTTGAGTGCGCGAATGTCTTCAAGATTTTTCACGCCGCCCGAAGCAACAATCTGCGCGCCGGAAATTTTTTGCAGTTCGGCGAAAGCCTCCGCGTTGACGCCGCTCAACATGCCGTCCTTTGAAATGTCGGTGTAGATAATCGTCTTGACACCCGCCGCGACGATTTTTTTTGCAAGCTCCTCGACTTTAACCGCGCTTGACTTTTCCCAGCCGTGAACTGCCACAAAGCCGTTGCGAGCGTCAATCCCGACGACAATCTTATCGCCGAAATTTTTTACGGCCTCTTTGACGAGCGAAATATTTTCGACGGCAACGCTTCCGAGAATCACGCGACGCACTCCGAGCGACAAAACTTTTTCCGCGTCGTCGAGGGTACGAATGCCGCCGCCGACTTCAATCGGAATTTCAACGGCGTCCAAAATTTTTTTTATGGCGTCGAGATTTTGCGGCGAACCTTTCCGCGCGCCGTCCAAGTCGACAACGTGAAGGAACTTCGCGCCCAAAGCTTGCCACTTGAGAGCGGTGGCTTGCGGGTCGTCGGAATAAACAGTCTCCTTGTCGAAGTCGCCTTGAATCAAACGAACGCACTTGCCGCCGCGCAAATCTATCGCAGGAAAAATTATCATTCCTAATTCCTCATTCCTAATTTCTAATTAATTTCCAGTCCCCATGATTTTAAAATTTCAACGGCTTTGTCGGCGAAGAGCGGCACCAAATTTTTCATCGGCTCCGTGAGTTCGACACCCGCCTCCAAGCTGAAAGGTTGCGCTCCGATTAATTCGACGTGAGGAATTTTTTTGCCTGTCAATTCCAAAATCGTCAGCACTTCTTGAATCCCGACCTCGTGCGCCGAAATTTTTTGTGCGAAGTGAGCTTTAATCTCCTCGTCGCGCAAGTGAAAAATTTTTCCCGCCTCAGCTCCGCCGTCAATCGAATCGATAATCAGAAGCCGCCTCGTCCCCGTGATAAAATGTGTCAACTCAACGCCGAGTGTCCCGCCGTCAATCAAGCCGACGTTTTCGGGGAAAGTAAAATTTTTTTCAAGATACTCGACGACGCGCACGCCGAAGCCTTCGTCGCTCAAGATTATGTTGCCGATACCGAGCACCGTGTTTTCCGAAGTAAAAAGCCCGTCCATTAACGCGCCACCTTTCCGAGCAACCAAGTTGTCCAATCGTCAAGCCCCGTTTCTTTTGTGCAAGACGTTTCAAAAATTTTTATCGTCGGGTGAAGCGTCGTCAAGTCCTCTCGCGCCGCTTGCAAGTCAAAATTCGTGAAGGGCAACAAGTCGATTTTGTTGAACAAAGTGACTTCCGACTCCTTGAAAATCAGCGGGTACTTGAGCGGCTTGTCGTCGCCTTCGGTTATCGACAACACGACCGCTTTAAAATTTTCGCCTATGTCAAATTCGGCGGGGCAAACCAAATTTCCGACGTTCTCGACGATAAGCAAATCGATTGCGTTCAAGTCGAGGGAGGCGCAAGCTTTTTGAATCATCGGCGCGTCGAGGTGACAGCCGCCCGCCGTGTTAATCTGAATCACGTCAACGCCTTGTCGTTCGATTCGTTCGGCGTCTTTTGCGGTGAAGAGGTCGCCCTCAATCACGGCGATTTTAATTTTGTCGACGAGGCGCGCCAAAGTTTTTTCAAGCAAAGTTGTCTTGCCCGAACCGGGCGAGCCCATTAAATTCATCACGACGACACCGCAAGCCGAAAACATTTTCCGATTGAGCGCGGCAATTTCATCATTCGCGCCCAAAATATTTCTCATCAATTTAACTTCCAAATCGAAATCCTCCAATAACAGCTGAAACCCGGCCGTCATGGACGACGGCCGCCGGCGTTAAAAACAGGGATGTTTTTACAGCCGGTTAAAGCGTCTTTCTTTGCATACTTTCTTTGACGCCGACAAAGAAAGTATGAAAAAACTTCACTCACAATCCACGAAGTCAACCAAAAGTTCGCGCCCGCTCTGCAAAATCAAAACGCCGTCGCATTCGGGGCAAAAAAAATTATAACGCTCAAGCCGAAAAATTTTTCCGCACTTGTTGCAAGCCGCACTTATCGGCACGCGTTTAATCACAAGCTGCGCGTCTTCGGCAGGCGTATTTTTTTTGAGCACGTCAAAGGACAAATTCAACGCCTCGACTTCGACGCCCGCCATCTCTCCGAGTGTCAAGCCGACTTTGAAAATTTTTTTCGCGTGATTTTGCCTCGCCGCCTCGAACGCAATTTCCAAAATATTTTCCGCGAGCGTCGCCTCGTGCAAGTCAATCGCCTCCAAAAAATTCATTTTCCGCCGCAATGCAAATCATGTGGTAAATCGGCAAGTGAAATTCTTGAATGGTGTAGGACGAATCGGCGGGCACGCAAATCGAAACGTCTGACAAGTGACGAAGCCTGCCGCCGCGTCGACCGGTCATCGCCACGACTTTTATCCCCATAATTTTTGCAACCTCGACCGCGAACAAAACATTATCCGAATTGCCCGAAGTCGAAATCGCAAGCAAAACATCGCCGCGCTTGCCGAGCCCGAAAATCTGTTGCGCGAAAATCAAATTGGGCGTGCGGTCATTTGCAAAGGCAGTCATTAGCGAAGTCTCACCGACCAAACTCACGGCGGGCAATGCGCTTTGAAGATTCGCCTTGAAAAATTCGACATCGGCAGGGAAAAGTTCTTGGGCGCGTTTGACGAATTCGGGATTAAAATTTTCAATCTTGCGCGGGAGAAGAAAACCTTTCATGAGTTCGCCGACGATATGCATTGCGTCCGCCGCCGAGCCGCCGTTGCCGCAGGTTATCAACTTTCCTCCATTGCGGAAGCTTTCACAAATCGTCTCGACCATCGCAAACAAACTTTCCCGACAAATTTCAAGCGCGGGATAACGTTTAATAAGCTCTTCAATTTTACTTGCTGTTGTGCTCTTAATTTTAATCGCTCCCTTTTAATTGATTAT
>CAMVAG010000169.1 GCA_947165405.1 uncultured Selenomonadales bacterium | reverse complement strand
AATCAATCATGCACTTGAAAGTTTTGGGACTCAATCACAGAACGGCACCGATTGAAGTCCGCGAAAAATTTTCCATCAACAAAGACGCGATAAGGCGCGGGCTTGAAAATCTTGACGGCTACGACGGCTTGAGCGAGGCGGTTATCCTGTCGACTTGCAACCGCAGCGAAATTTACGCGGTCACCGCGACCGATTGCGAGCTTTATAATTTTCTCAACGATTTGGCGGGCGGTGTTGTCGACAAAAATTTTCTTTACGAATTCGAAGACGACACTTGCGCGGAACATCTCTTTGAAGTTGCGGCGGGTTTGGATTCGCTGGTTTTGGGCGAAGGACAAATTTTATCGCAAGTCAAAGCGGCTTACTCAATCGCCAAGTCCGCGCAGGCAACCGGCACCATTTTGAACACGCTTTTTAATCGGGCAATCGCTTCGGGCAAACGCGTCCGCACCGAAACAAAAATCGCTTACAACTCGGTTTCGGTCTCTTCGGCGGCAGTTGACTTGGCAGAAAAAAAATTGGGCGGGCTCGTCGACAAGAGCGCGTTAATTTTCGGCGCGGGCAAGATGGCTCAACTCACGGCGCAACATCTTTTGTCACACGGCTTGAAAAAAATTTTCGTGGCGAATCATCATTTGGAACGCGCTCAAGACATGGCGGCGAAAATCGGCGGGCAGGCTGTGGCTTGGGAAGATGCTTTCACGAGTGCGGCTCACGTCGACATAATCATCACTTCGACCGGCGCGCCTCATTACGTCGTCAAACCTTGGCAAACCCAACAGCTTATGACGCGGCGCGAAGGTCGCGGAATTTTTTTTATCGATATAGCCGTCCCGCGTGACGTTGACCCCGAAGTCGGAAAGATTAAAGGCGTCACGCTTTACAACATCGACGACCTCGAATCGGCTGTGGAAAAAAATTTGCAGGCTCGGCAACACGAGGCTCACCTTGCAAAAAAAATCGTCGCGGAGGACGCGGCGGCAGTCATGGAACGATTTAAATATTTGAATTGCCAACCGCTCATGGCGAATCTTTCGGAGCGGGCGGAGCTTATGCGTCAACGCGAACTCAAAAAAATTTTAAGCAAACTTTCCGACTTGAGCGGCGACGAACGAAAAATCCTCGACCAAATGACGCGCCGAATCGTCCGAAAAATTTTACGTATGCCGATGATGAAACTCAATGCCTCTGCCGGCACCGACGCCGAAAATTTTTACACGCAAGCCGTCAAGGCACTCTTTACCGACGAGGTGAATTCCATTGCGCAAAATTAAAATCGGAACGCGGGCAAGTCGTTTGGCTCTTTGGCAAGCAGAATTCGTCGCGGCGGAGCTGAAAAAATTTTTCCCGTCGCTTGAAATCGAACTTGTCAAAGTGCACACGACGGGCGATAAAATTTTGGACGCACCTCTTGCGAAAATCGGCGGCAAAGGACTTTTCACGAAGGAACTCGAATTGCAAATGGCGGCGGGCGCGATTGATTTGGCGGTTCACAGCTTAAAGGACGTGCCGACCGAATTGCCCGAAGGATTTAAAATCGCGGCGATAACAAAACGCGCGCAACCCTTCGACGCCTTCGTAAGCAACAAATTTTCGACGTTCGACGCGCTTCCGAAAAATTCTGTCGTCGGAACTTCAAGCTTGAGGCGGGCGGCTCAAATTTTATCTTTGCGCCCCGACCTGCTGATAAAAAATCTGCGCGGCAACGTCGAAACCCGATTAAAAAAATTGGACGCGGGCGACTTCGATGCGATAATTTTGGCGGCGGCAGGACTTGAGCGGCTCGGTCACACTTCGCGCATAAAAGAAATTTTAACGCAAATAATTCCGGCGGCGGGACAAGGCGCATTGGCAATCGAAACCCGCGCAGACGACGACGAAAATTTTTCTTTGGTGCAGAAGCTAAACGACGACGAAACTTTTGCGGCGGTCAAAGTCGAACGCGAATTTTTGACGGAAGTCGGCGGCAGCTGTCAAATCCCCGTCGGAATTTTCGCGAACGTTGACGACGATAAAATTAATGTTCAAGCTCTCATTGCCTCGACAGATGGGAAAAAAATCGTTAAGGCTTCGGAAATTGTCACGCTCAAAAATATTCAAGGCTTGGGCAAAAAAATAGCCGCCCAACTTTTGGACAGCGGCGGTAAAAAAATTTTGGAGACGCTCAACCCGTGAAAGCGGGTTTTTTTATTTGAAAAGATTTTTATTCTTGCTGATGAGTTCGCCGATTAACATTTTGCCTCGAATGTCGGGGTGAATGCCGTCGACGGAAAAAGCGTAATTCATGTTGCCTTGCGCGTCGTAGAAATACGGCTCAATGTCTACGAAAAATTCTTGCCGCTTAATGTAGTCGTTGATTTCCAAAAGTTTTTTATGCCAATCGGGGTCGCTCGGCGTGTGGAAGGCGTTTTGAAGGTTATCGGGATTAATCGGCATGAGCGTCAAGAAAATCGGACGAATATCATTTTGCAAACAAAGCTTGTTTATGCCCGCGAGGTCGGCGATAACATCTTGCGCAGAAATTCTTGCATCGCGGAGGCAATTCGCGCCGGTCGAGACAATTAAATTTTTCGGCTTGAGCGGCAACACATCTTGATTGAAACGCTCCAAAGTCGTGCGTGAAGTATCGCCGCTCCTTGAAAGATTGATAACGGGGAAGTCGATAAAAGTTTCGTAGCTGTATTGCAGAGCGCGAGGCGAATAGCTGACTGCGCCGCCGCCGTGAGAAATGCTGTCGCCGAAAACCGCCACGTCAACGCCTTGCGTATAATCTTCGACGATAAATTTTTCGCTGTTCGACCAAGTGCCAATCGGATTGTTATTCGCGTCAAGAGCACGAACTCTCCAATAGTAAACGCCGGCATAAGGTCTGCCGTATTCGTCATAGCAACTGGACACGTCTTCGGAAATCCTGCGCCAAACCGCCTCGCCTTCCGGCTCGGTCGACAATTCAACTTCATATTTAACGCCGTCATGCAACGGTATCCAATCGAAGACGTGATAAATCGGTTGCGGCAAGTAATCCATAAAATCAAAGTTGTTTATCAGCGGACAATTCGGCACGGGCTTTGATTCGTCGACGATAATTTTTTCCGCCTTGCAAAATTCTCCAATCGGTTCGTGATGAAGTCCCAAAGCCCTCGCCCGCCAATAAATCGCGGGTTGGTTTTTGAAAGGGCGCAGGTCGGCTTGATAACCGTTTGTGAAAATTTTTCGCGTATAAGCAATGTGATGAATTTTCGATAAAGCAATTCCGCCTTCGACTTCGGGCGGCGCGTCCAAAAATTCAAGCTCATAACAAACGGCATTGGGCACGGTATGCCACACGAGGAACGGCATTAAGCTTGCGGGATTTTTTTCGTCGTAGTGATAGATGCTGACAGGTTGCGGCGGTGTCGGAAAATTTGGGTTGGCGTAAATTTTTTCGCTGCGATAAACCTCGCCGAAAAGTCCTCGCGCCGTGACAAAATAAAACGTCGGAATCGGTGCACGCGGTACGATGTATTTTGAGGAACGCGTTTCCTCCTCCTTGAGAATGTGGAAAGGCGGCGAACCTTCGACGAGCCCGGTCGTGCGACTGATTGTCGTGACTTTGTAAACGCAAGGATACGGCAACGGCTTCCAAGTCATCAAGGTATCGTCGCCCTCTTGCGAAAAGCTCACTTCAAGCATTCGTCCGTTGAGTTGGAAAACGTCGGTTTTCTCGGCAATGTACATGCTGAATATCGCGAAGAAGCCCAACAGCACAGCGATTATCGTGAACGTAAAAAAATTTTTCATAAGCCAAAATAACTCCTCAACAAGTCAAGGTCTCCGAAGCGTATGAACAGGCAGATTAAAATTATCAGCGCGGCGAAGAAGTATTCACTCCACGAGCCGACTTTGAAAAGTTTTATCCCGTATTTTTTGTGCGGCGTGAAAATCGGTACCTTGCCGCAAATGCCGTCTTCGGCGATATGTAAAAGTGCTCCGACCAGCGCATAAGTCAACAAGTTCAGTGCAAAGTCAAGCGTCGGTTCGGGATAATAATTTTTTGCGAACTGCGCGGCGACAATCGGCACGAGGTAAAGCAGCGGGTAATGCGACCACGTGCGATGTTTCTTGCGCCACTTCCAATAAGCCGAGCTGTCTTTGGGCGGCGAGCCTTCGACTCTGTCGGGCAAGACCGCTCCCACGATACTTGACGCCGTGAACAATGCGTCGTCCGTTGCAGTGCACACGATAAATCCCGTCACGATTTGATGATTAATCCACTTCAAAAAATTTTTCTCCTTTG
>CAMVAG010000168.1 GCA_947165405.1 uncultured Selenomonadales bacterium | reverse complement strand
CGCCGCAAAGTCTTCCGAAATTTGTTTACAGACTCGTCGACGGAATTATTCTCACCGACGCAAGAGGAGCTGTCGTCAAATTTTTTCTTAAACAGAATATCGCGCCGCACAAAATTATTCTTTGGGATGAGCAGCAAGGCTGGGGCTATGTTCCGTTGCCGGAAAAAGATGGCACGCAAGTAATTTATTTCTGCGGGCTTGAGTTTCATATCCGCGACAAAGAATCTGCGCAGCTGTTCGAAGAAACTTTTTGGCGTCTTCTGCTTAATCACCGCTTCAAAAATATTCCGCCGCAAATGTATCCCGCCGTCCTCGCGCAAGAATATCAGCAACGCATGGGCAGACCGCTCGACCTCAACAATCCGAAGACGTTCACGGAAAAATTGCAGTGGTTAAAAATTTTTGATGCCACGCCGCTGAAAAGTCGCCTCGCAGATAAATATCTTGTCCGTCGTTGGGTCGCGGAAAAAATCGGCGAACAATATCTGATTCCGCTGCTCGGCGTGTGGGATAATTTCGACGACATAAACTTTGACGACTTGCCCGACCGATTCGTTTTGAAATGCAATCACGGCTCCGGCATGAACGTTATCGTTCGCGATAAGAAAAATTTCGACAAGCAACGCGCCCGCGAAAAACTCAACGCTTGGCTCGCTTTCGATTACGGCATTCAAATTGGTCTTGAGCTTCATTACACGCGAATAGACAGAAAAATTATCGCGGAAAAATATATAACGGATATGGGCGACGGCGTTATCGATTATAAGTTTCATTGTTTCAACGGTGAACCAAAATTTATTCAAGTTATCGGCGACAGGGATTTTGTAAAGCACACGCGCTATCAAAAATTCTGCGACCTTAAATATAATGATATTGGCGCAATGTTTGAAGACTATCCTCACTTCCCTTACGACGTGCCCAAGCCGAAAAACTTTGAGCTGATGAAAAAAATTGCCGCAACTTTGGCGGAGGGGTTTGCTTATGTGCGCGTCGACTTCTACGAGATTGACGACAAAGTTTTATTTGGCGAAATGACTTTTACTTCCGACAGCGGCTATCTTCCCCATAAAAAAACTTGGACGTATGAAAAAGATTATGAAGTCGGCAGCCTGTTGAAATTACCGGAACCGACTCTGCCGCCGGAACTTTGAAAAAATTTTATCCCTTGCGGAAAATTTACGGCGAGGGATTTTTTTATTGCAAAAAATTTTTCGTTGTGGTATCGTCAAAACCGCTTGGCAGGAGGAAACGCGATGATTGTCGTTAAAAATGTGAGCTACACTTACATGACGGGCACGCCCTTTGAAAAAGTTGCGCTGAAAAATATTTCGTTCGACGTTGCTCAAGGCGAGGTCTTGGCGATAGCCGGGCACACCGGTTCGGGCAAGTCGACGCTGATTCAAATTATCGCGGGCTTGATTAAGTTGACGAGCGGCACCGTTGAGATTGACGGCTTGAGCGTCGACGATAAAAAAATTCGTCGCCTCGTCGGGATTGTCTTTCAATATCCCGAACACCAACTCTTTGAAGAGACCGTCGAAAGTGATATTGCCTTCGCCCCGAAAAATTTCGGCTTGAGTGATTCGGAAGTTTCTGCGCGTGTCGAAGAGGCGATGCGGCAAGTCGGCTTGGACGAGTCGTTGAAAAAAATTTCGCCGTTTGAACTTTCGGGCGGACAGAGGCGGCGCGCAGCTATCGCGGGGATTTTGGCACTCAAACCGAAATATTTAATCCTCGACGAACCGACCGCAGGGCTCGACCCGCCGGCAAAAGAACACTTGCTGAAAGAAATTTTCGGCGCGATAAAAAAATCGGGCGTCACGATAATTTTGGTCTCGCACAACATGGAAGACATTGCCCGCTTTGCAAATCGCGTCGTCGTCCTCGCTCAAGGAGAAATTATTTTTATCGGAACGCCCCGTGAACTTTTTGCCGAAGAAAAAATTTTGGCTCGCGCAGGTTTGGAGCCGCCACCCGTAACTCAACTCTTGCGAACGCTCAACCTCGACGAACAAGCTTTGACACTCGACGAGGCAGAGAAAATTATTTTGAATCATTGGAGGAATCGGAAATGACAGCGCGCATGAATCTGAAACGATTGATTCAAAGTGTCCCGAAAAAAATTTACGCCGTCGAGGAAATTTTTTCTTCGCGCAAAGTGACAGAGGCGGCAGAAATTTTTTATCGGCTGCGTTACGTGCTCGGTGGAATATTTTTCTTGCTGTGCGTGTTGCTGGAAATTCACGGCTCGTCAATCGGAATGTACGGAAGATTTCTCGACCAACCCTGAACTACAATCGATAATCGCCGGCGTTCCCAGACAAATCCGTTTCGACGAATGGGCTGTCTTTACGCCGTTTGCTTTCTCGCAATACTTCACGAATTTTTCTATGGTAAGCGATATTGTACGCGCCGCGCCGACGAATATGTTCATGACTTATGGGCAAGCGGTCTGGCACCCCGCGATGATTTTCCGCCCTGCGTTAATCGGATACCTTTTCCTCGACCAAGGTTCGGGGCTCGCATTCTTCTGGGTCAGTCGGCTCGTTCTTTTGTTCCTCGTGTCATTTGAGTTCGCGCAAAAAATTTTGAACGTCAACCGCCGGCTGAGTTTTCTTTACGCGCTGATGATTGCTTTCTCGCCTCTGGCGCAGTGGTGGTGGGCGGTGAATTCAATCGCAGAAATTTTGGCGGCAGGGCAAGGGCTCGTCCTCTTTTGGAAATTGTATTTGAATGAGCAGGGGCGAAAAAGATTTTTATATGCGGCGGGCTTTTTGTGGTACACGGGAATTTACGCGTTCGGTCTTTATCCCGCGTGGCAAGTTCCCTTCGGCTGGCTTTTTCTGTTTTGCTTAATCGCGGTCTCCGTCGGGCAAGTAAATGTATTCAAAAGTTTATGGCACGACAAAATTTTTTGGGCGGCAGGATTTTTTATAACTCTCGCGCCAATTGCTCAAGCGGTCTTCGTTTCGCGCGACATGATAGAAATTCAAATGGCGACGGAATATCCGGGCAAGCGTTTCGAGCTGGGCGGGCACTGGTCGCCGATTGTAATGCTGTACTACGGAGCGAATTTGTTGATTCCTTTCCTTGACACGTGGAATTCGGGCGGGCTGAACAATTTGGAGTTTGCGACGCGACGTTTTTCAGCATGGCACCTTTGGGCTGGCTCATGTTCTTTTGGCTGACGTTCAAACTCAAGCGTCCGGATTTTTTGATGACCGCGCTTTTCCTCTTGAGCGTTTTATTTTTAATTTGGGAGACGGTGGACTTGCCGCCCTTCCTCGCGAAACTGACTTTGATGAGCAACGTCATAGGCAACAGGGCGCGAACAGTCATCGACTTTGCGCAACTGCTGATGGTCTTTCGCGGGCTCAGCCTGATGAAAGATTATCCCGTGCCTTCTGTGAGAAAAATTTTGGCGGGCACTGTAGGATTTTTGTCGGCGGCAGCTCTTTGGTAAATGATGCCTGCTTGGTTCGGGTTTATGAAATTTTTTGCCGTCGCAGCTTTCGTGTCCTTGAGCACGTTTTTAATCATCAGCCCGCTGAATAATTTCCGAACGATAATTTTTGTCTTGATGATGTTGCTTATCGGCGCGACCATAAATCCGATAAACTTCGGCGTGGACGTAATTTTCAAAATGCCCGTCGGACAAAAAATTTCTGAGATAGTTCAGACGGAAGTTGCGGCGGGCGAAAAAAAATCGCTGTGGATTGTCGAGAACGACGGCGTGTGGATAAATGATTTTCCGATAATGTTCGGCGCGCCGACGATTAACAGCGTCAACGTTTACCCCGTGCTCGACCGCTGGAAAAAAATTGACCCCGACAGAAAAAATTTCGTCAGGTACAATCGTTACGCCAACATAATCATAACTTTGTCTTCGGAGCCGACGGAATTCATCGACATGGAGCTTTTGGACCACTGTAAGATAAAATTGAACGTCGGGGACTTGAAGAAATTGGAGGCGGGATATATTCTTTCGCACAGCGGTGACCTGGAAAAATTTTCAACCGCCGCCGTTAAAATTATCAAGCTGTATGAGGACGCAGGCAGTTACATTTACAAAGTCAACTGACAAATGGAGGAAAATTTAATGTCAAAAATTGCTGTGCTGATTCCCTGCTACAACGAAAGCCAAACGATTGAAAAAGTCGTCCGCGATTTTAAAGCCGCGTTGCCCGAAGCGAGGATTTACGTTTACGATAACAATTCCTCCGACGGCACCGACGAAATCGCAAGACGCGCCGGCGCAATCGTTCGCTACGAGACGCGGCAAGGCAA
>CAMVAG010000167.1 GCA_947165405.1 uncultured Selenomonadales bacterium | reverse complement strand
AGCTGAAAGCTAAAATTTTTTCGACACGCAGAAAAACTTATGATATAATCACAAAAAATTTTTGGAGAGTGATTAAAATGTTTGGAATCGGCGTTCCCGAACTCATTTTGATTTTGATAATCGGCTTGGTTGTCTTCGGACCGGGTAAGTTGCCCGGCGTCGGCAAAGCTTTGGGGCAGAGCATAAAAGAATTTAAGCAGGCGAATTCCGAAGACAATAAGACCGTCGACGTGACAGAGCAAAAGAAACTTGACGCCGCAAAGATTGACTCCGATAAGAAATGACAGAGCAAGAAAAAAATTCCGCGCAGGTTGAGCAAGATGAAGTTCCCGCCGAAGACGACGGCACCATGAGTTTGACGGCGCACCTTGAGGAACTTCGCTCACGCCTCATAAAATCGCTGTTGGCTGTCGCGTTCGGAAGTTGCGTCGCGTATCTTTTTCTCGACCGGATAACAAATCTGCTGACGTTGCCCGTCGGCAAGCTCTACTACATGAAACCGGGCGAGGCTTTTTTCACGTATCTCAAAATCGACATCGCGGCGGGCTTTTTGATTGCCTTGCCGATAATTTTTTATCACGCGTGGAGATTTTTCTTGCCCGCGCTGACAAAGAGCGAACGCGCCGCTTTGGGAATACTTGTGCCCTCGTCGGTCGTGTTGTTCTTCGCAGGATTGGCGTTTTCGTTTTTTTTGATATTGCCTTTCGCGCTGAAATTTTTTATGGGCTTCGGCGAGGAATCTGAAAATCTTCAAACGCTGTTTTCGTTCGGCAGCTACTTTGAGTTTGTGATACTGTTCGTGTTGCCGTTCGGGTTTGTGTTTGAGTTGCCGCTCGTGATAATCGTCCTGGGCAAGCTGGGAATTTTGACGAGTGAAAAATTGGGCAAGTATCGCCGCTACGTATTTTTCTTTTCGTTCGTGATAGGCGCGCTCTTCACTTCGCCCGATGTGATAACTCAAATTGCGGTGGCAATCCCCGTGATTCTGCTTTACGAAGTCGGCTATTGGGTCGTGAAATATATTTTGCGGAGGTGAATTGTTTGGCTTATAAAGATTTGCGCGAATTCATTGCCGAACTTGAGAAAAGAAATTTGCTCAAGCGAATAAAAATTCCCGTCGACGCCGAACTTGAGATAACCGAAATAACCGACCGCGTTTCCAAGTTCAAAGACAGCCGCAACGTTGCCCTGCTGTTTGAAAATGTTCGCGGCTACGATATGCCCGTTTTGATGAATGCGTTCGGAAGTTATGAGCGCATGGCTTTGGCATTGGGCGTTGAGAAATTGGACGACGCGGCGGACGATATTCGCGAAATTATGAAGTTGCCTTATCTTTCCTTCAAGAACCGCTCGAATATTTTTTCAATCGTCTCGACTGCGCACAAGGCAATTAATTTTCCAAAATACGTCAAGAACGCGCCGTGCCAAGAAGTTGTCGAAGTCAATCCCTCGCTCGATAAAATTCCGATTTTAAAATGCTGGCCGAAAGACGGCGGAGCTTTTATAACGTTGCCGCTCGTCTTCACGAAAAATCCCGCGACCGGCAAACGCAACGTCGGCATGTATCGCCTGCAGAAATATGACGCACGAACGACGGGAATGCATTGGCACATTCATAAGAACGGCGCAGAAAATTTCCGTGACGCAAAAACTCTCGGCTCAAATAAAATCGAGGCGGCAGTTGCTATCGGCACCGACCCCGCCGTAACTTATGCCGCAACCGCTCCTTTGCCGCGTGACGTTGATGAAATGGTTTTCGCAGGCTTCTTGAGGAAAAAATCTGTTGAGCTGACAAAATGCAAGACCGTCGATTTGGAAGTTCCCGCGACTGCAGAAATTATTTTGGAAGGCTACGTTTCAACCGACGAACTGCGCCGCGAAGGACCTTTCGGCGACCACACCGGCTATTACTCTTTGGCGGACGATTATCCCGTCTTTCACGTCACTTGCATCACGCACCGCAAAAATCCGATTTACTTCGCAACCGTCGTGGGCAAGCCGCCTATGGAAGATTGCTACATGGCGAAGGCGACCGAAAGAATTTTCCTGCCGCTCCTCCAACAACTCCTGCCCGAAATTATCGATATCAACATGCCGCTCGAAGGTGTCTTCCACGATTGCGTTATCGTCTCGATAAAAAAACAATTCCCCATGCACGCGAGGAAAGTCATGCACGCGCTTTGGGGCCTCGGGCAGATGATGAACGTCAAGATGATTGTCGTCGTCGATTCGCATGTAAACGTTCAAGACTTGAGCGAGGTGGCATGGCGCGTCTTTAACAACATTGACGCCGAACACGATTTGGAAATTGTTCACGGTCCGCTTGACGTACTCGACCACTCCTCGCCGTATGCAAAATGGGGCGCGAAGCTCGGCATTGACGCAACCAAAACTTGGGCGGAAGAAGGTCACGCACGCGAATGGCCTGACGAAATCGAAATGTCTTCCGCAGTAAAAGCCCGCGTCGATAAAATTTGGAGTTCATTGGAGTTGGATTGATATGAAAAATTTTTTTGAAAGCCTCTCTTGGCAAATGATTTTCGCCGCGTATTTGGCGATATTTTTTTTGCGCAATTTATTAACGCCGCTCGTCGCCGACGATTATTCCTACAAATTCATTTGGGACGGCGCGGGCAACGGAAATTTACTTAACGGCATCGACCCGAACCGCCTGCAACCCGTCGAAAGTTTTTCCGACATTTTAATTTCGCAGTGGCAACATTATTTTTCTTGGGGCGGGCGAACGATTGCGCATATCTTTGTTCAGTTTTTCGTGTGCCATGAAAAAATTTTCTTCGACGTGGCAAATGTCTTTGTGTTCGCGGCGTTGGTGTTGCTCTTGTTCAAAGTCGGGACGGGCTTGCCTCTGCGCGAAATGAAAAAAAGTTATCTGCTGTTGATTTTGGCGGGAATTTATTTTTGCACGCCGTCGCAGATAATCACGACGGTTTGGCTGACGGGCACTTGCAACTATCTTTGGATGTCCACGCTGATAATTTTATTCCTGCTGCCGTTCGCCGAAGCCTATCGTAATCCTGAAAAATCATTGCGCATTCCGCATTGCGCATTAATCATTGCATTTCTTGCGGGCTGGTCGATTGAACCGGGCGCGGCAGTCACGATTTTTATAACGTTCATGTTCCTCCTCCACTTCCACAGAGAAAAAAATCTTCAGCCGTGGATGAAAGTCGCTTTTATATTTTTGCTGGTCGGCTTCGCGATTTTAATCCTCGCGCCGGGAAATTTGCACCGCGCCGAATTGATAAGCGACCACTTGCCGGGTTCCAAAGTTCAAATGTTGTACACGAATTTTTTTAACGGATTCTTGCCGGTCTTCCTGCGCGAGGCGATTTTGTTCGTGCCGATAATTTTTTACTTCGTCAAAGCAAAAACTTCGCCCGAAGCCACGAAATTTATTTTGACGTTCGCGGCGGCGTCGGTTTTGAGTTTGGCGGTCATGATGTTCGCGCCGATGTTCCCCGAACGCGCCGGTTTCCCCTCGACGATATTTTTGTTGGTCGCCTCGCTCGCCGCGCTGAAAGAAATTTTGCCGCTCGTCGAAAAATTTTTCACTCGTCACGTAAAAATCGTTGCTGTTTTTTCAATCGTCTGGTTGATGAGTTTGGCGGGCTGCCTTTACGTCGAATACAGTTTCCACAATCAGATTGAGGCGCGAATAAAAAATGTCGCCGCTCACAAGAACGACAACTTGATTGTTGTCCCGCCGATTGAGTTGCCCGCTTGGTCTGAAAGATTTTTGGGCTCGCGCACTTGGGACAAGCTCACGCTTTTGTTGGGCGGCGATTTGAAGTCTTACGATTCCAACAACCGCAACATAATTTTCTGCCGCTGTTACGGCTTGAAAAAAATCGTGACGACTAAGAACAGGTGTTCATAAAGGGTAAAAAGTGATATAGTAAGTGTATTATGAGAAAAAAATACGAAACAGACTTAACGGACGAGCAATGGGACGTTATCGCGCCTTTGTTCGTCAACATGCGAAAACGCAAATGGGATAAACGCGAATTGGTCAATGCGGTGTTGTATCTGGTGAAAACGGGCTGTCAGTGGCGTAATTTACCGCACGATTTCCCACCAGTCTTTACCGTGCACAGCTTTTATCGACGTGCACGCCTTAACGGACTTTGGGACAAAATCCTCGAACACCTCGTTAAGCTGACGCGCCAAAGAGCAGGCTTAAGCGAAGAACCGACCCAAGCATTAATTGACTCTCAAAGCGTAAAAACGACCGGTGCCGTCGAGCAAAAAGGCTTTGACGCGGGAGGAAAGGAGTAAAACGGCAAATCGTCACCGA
>CAMVAG010000166.1 GCA_947165405.1 uncultured Selenomonadales bacterium | reverse complement strand
GAGGATTTTTGCAACGAGTGGCATGAAGCGATTGCGGCTCCCGAAATCAAAAAAGCGACCGACGATAAATCAGCCGCTTTATTTTTTTGCAAAGTGTCAAATATTTTCTTTGGCGACGTCGACGAGTTTTGCGAAAGCCGCCGCGTCGTTTACTGCAAGGTCAGCCATCATTTTGCGGTCGACAGCAACACCCGCCTTGGTCAAGCCGCAGATTAATTTGCTGTAGGAAATGCCGTTGATACGAGCCGCCGCGTTGATACGGGCAATCCAGAGGCGACGGAATTCGCGCTTTTTGACTCGGCGGTCACGGTGCGCGTATTGCCCCGCCTTCATGATTGTTTCGTTGGCTTTTTTGAATTGTTTGCTCCTCGCGCCGCGATAACCTTTGGCAAGCTTGAGGATTTTTTTATGGCGTCTGTGCGCTGTGACGCCGGTCTTTACTCTTGGCAAGATAATTACCTCCAATTCAATGCGTAATTCGTAATGCGTAATGCGCAATTATTTTTTCATTTCGCATTGCGCACTGCGCATTAATAATTGCTTTTTATGCATAAGGAAGCATTTTCCTCACACGAGCTTTGTCCGCTGCCGAAGCAAGCGTTGCCTTGCGGAGATTTCTCTTGCGTTTGCGAGTTTTCTTTTCGAGGATGTGGCTCTTGTATGCTTTATTGCGTTTGAATTCGCCGCTGCCGGTCACATGAAAACGTTTAGCTGCTGCTCGATGCGTCTTGATTTTGGGCACCTGTGTCCCCTCCTTTTGTCGGTGTAGTTTTCTTGGTCTTTTGCGCCTTTTGTGCCTTAGGAGAGAGAATCATCGTCATGTTTTTGCCCTCAAGTTTGGCGGCACGCTCGACGGTCACGACTTCTTCCAGAGCTTTGGCAAGCTTGTTGAGAACCTCACCGCCCAATTCGGGGTGCGAAAGTTCCCTGCCGCGAAACATTATCGTCACTTTGACTTTGTTGCCCTCTTCGATAAAGCGTTGCGCGTTTTTGAGTTTGACTTCAAAATCGTGTTGTTCGATGTTCGGGCGGAGCTTGACTTCTTTAATCGTGATGATTTTTTGTTTCTTGCGGACTTCCTTTTCGCGCTTCTGTTGCTCATAACGATATTTGCCGAAGTCCATAATCCGGCAAACCGGTGGTCTGGCTTTGGGTGCGACTTCGACCAAGTCAAGATGTTTTTCCTCGGCAAGCTTGAGCGCGTCCCTCGTGAGCATGACGCCGAGCTGTTCGCCGTTCGCGTCGGTGACTCTGACCTCGCGAATACGAATCTCCTCATTGATTCTCAAAGTGTCCCTACTAATTGAAATACACCTCCTGTGGCGCGTCGAAAAAAATTAAAGGCGGCTCTTAAGCCACCCGCGATTCCCACAAAAAAATTTCCTTGCAACCGCACCAACTCATTTAAGGTCGGCGGGTGAGAAGCGCAGGCTCCTGCTTAACGCGCCAAAGTTTATCACAGCGGCTTTACTCTGTCAAGGAGGCAGTTCTTTTAATCAGCGGCGTGCAAAGTTTTTATGACGTAAGTCGGCAAAGCAAAAGCTCCCAAGTGGATTTTCGTATTGTAATAATTCGTCTGCAGGTTGAGCGAATTCCAGCGGGCGAAGTTCACGGCGTTTGTCGGATGAAATTTTTTCGACGCAAAACCGAACAACCACTGCCCCGCAGGATACGTCGGGATATGAATTTGATAGACGCGGACAATCGGAAAGGAAGTCGCCAACCTTTTGTGAGCGCGTTGCATGGCGGCGGCGTCTCGTGAGTAAAACGGATTCTCATGCTGATTAATCATGATGCCGCCTTCGTGCAGGGCGTTGAAGCAGTTGCCGTAAAATTCCTTCGTGAAAAGCCCCTCGCCCGCGCCGAAAGGATCAGTCGAATCAACGATAATCAAATCGTATTCGTCGGACTTGCGGCGAATGAATTTCAAACCGTCCGCGAAAAAAATTTCCACGCGAGGATTTTCAAGACAGCTTGCCGTCTGCGGAATAAATTTCTTGCAGGCACGCACGACAGTTTCATCGACCTCGACCAAGTCAATTTTTTCTATCGTGTCATATTTCAAAAGTTCCCGCGCAGAGCCTCCGTCGCCGCCGCCGACCAGAAGAACTTTTTTTATTTCGGGATTGACACACAGCGGCACATGCGTAATCATTTCGTGATAAATAAATTCGTCGCGCTCCGTTATCATGATTCGTCCGTCGAGCACCAAAATCCTCCCGAACTCCGTCGACTCAAAAATATCTGTGCGCTGAAATTCGCTCGTCTCGCCGAAAAGTTGTTTGTCGACTTTCAACGACAGCCGAACGTTAGGCGTGTGTTGTTCGCTGAACCAAAGTTCCATTTCAAAAACCTCGCATAATTTTTCTGCCGATTGTATCACGATTGAATTTGAAAGAAAAAAATTTTTTTGCTATCATGGCGGCAGAGGTGATTAACATGGATATAAAAAATCCGAGCGTGTTTGAAATGGGTAAGCCGTTGCCCGAACAGTTCAGCAAATATTTTATCGGGCAGGCGTATTTGAATCCGCTGACGAAGACGGGCGGGCCGATTGCCAACGTGACGTTTTCGCCGGGCTGCAGGAATAATTGGCACGTTCATCACAAGAGCGGACAAATTTTGTTGGTGACGGGCGGACGCGGCTGGTATCAAGAATGGGGCAAGGCTCCTCAAGCTCTCAAGCCCGGAGACGTCGTGAACATCGCGCCCGAAGTCAAACATTGGCACGGCGCGGCGGCCGACAGTTGGTTTTCGCATTTGGCAGTTGAAATTCCCGCCGAAGATTCTTCCAACGAATGGCTTGAGCCCGTCGACGACGAACAGTATTCCAAACTTGCTTGACTTGAAGTTGACTCGACGCGATACAATGAAAAAAATTTTTTGGAGAGTGATTTGAATGGCTTTTACTTGGAACATCCCGACGAAAATTTTATTCGGCGCGGGCAAGCTCGGCGAACTGCACAAAGAGGCACCGCTCGGCAAGAAGGCTTTGATAGTTATCTCGAACGGTCGCTCGACGAAAACCAACGGCAGTCTCGACAAACTTCAAGAGGAGCTCAAAGCTTGGGGTGCGGAATTTGTCGTATACAACAAAATCGGCGCGAACCCGACTGAACCGGCTGTCCAAGAGGGCGTCGACTTCGGGCGCGAAAATAATTGCGATTTCGTTATCGGACTCGGCGGCGGCTCTGTCCTCGACGCAGCTAAGGCTATCGCTTCCGTTATTCCGCAAAAAGACGGCGGGCGCGTTTGGGATTACATTCTCTTCGGCACGGGCGGCAAGAAACCGTTGACCGAAAAAAATTTGCCTTACGTCGCGATAACGACCAGCGCGGGCACCGGCTCCGAAGTCGACGCGGGCGCAGTCATAACCAATCCCGCCACAAATGAAAAGACTGCCTTTTTCGGATGCTACCCTGTCTTGGCGATTGTCGACCCGATTTACATGTTGACTGTCCCGAAACATTTCACGGCTTATCAAGGCTTCGATGCCTTCTTCCACAACGCGGAAGGTTACATCTCCAACGCCTGCAACGAGGCCTCGGCGATGATTGAACTCACGGCGATTGCAAAGCTTGCGAAGTATTTGCCGATAGCCGTAAACGACGGAAAAAATCTTGAGGCGCGCACGGAAGTTGCCTTCGCCAACACTCTCGGCGGCATGTCAATGGACGTTTGCGTTTGCACAGCGGAACATTCCCTCGAACACGCCTTGAGTGCTTATCATCCCGAATTGCCTCACGGCGCGGGCTTGATTATGATTTCGATTGCTTACTTTTCACACTTCGTTGAGAAACACGCTTGCGACGAAAAATTTATCGACATGGCGCGGGCAATGGGCAAAGTCAATGCGGACAAAGCTGAAGATTTTATCGACGCGTTGAAAGAAATGCAAGCGGCTTGCGGCGTCGACAACCTCAAGATGAGCGACTACGGCATTAAGCCCGAAGAATTTCCGAAGATGGTGCAAAATACTCGTGACGCGATGGGTTTCCTCCTGCAATTCGACCCCGTTGCCTTGAGTGATGAGGACATGCTCAACATTTACAAACGCTCTTATCGCTGATTGACTTGCAAAATTTTTCGGCGGCGGCTTGTCAAGTCTTGTAATAAAAAATTTTTCGTGATATTATTTGCGTGAAGAAGGAAACAATCTGGGGTGTTCGAGGACTCAAATAATGTCTAACCTACATTAAAATAAGGGAACCTGATTTGATTTCGGAAGATGGAGAATTATTTTATACGATAAGTAACAGAGACCGAGCTTAGGGAACCCACCTGCAAATGCGCAGGTTTAGACATTCGGAGGAGCCGGCATTTCGGA
>CAMVAG010000165.1 GCA_947165405.1 uncultured Selenomonadales bacterium | reverse complement strand
TGTGACCTTCGGGTTATGAGCCCGACGAGCTACCGACTGCTCCACCCCGCGGCTCTTGTCATGAACGCTTAATCCATAACAGGGCGCATGTTATCACACACATTTAATTTTGTCAATAAAAATTTTTCGGCGGGATACCTTCAAACAGTCGGAGCTTGTCACTTCGATTGAACGTTCAATGGCTTTTAATTTTTTCTTCTACTTTTTCTTAGCGGTTTTCTTCTACTTTTTCTTTGCACGCCCAAAGAAAAAGTAGCAAAAAGAAAGGGCGTTGACCCGGCTGTAAAAACATCCATGTTTTTAACGCCGGCGGCCGTCATCCGTGACGGCCGGGCTAAAGCTACCCGCTGCGTTTTGACTTTATCAACACGCTCTAAAGGCAATAAAAATTAAAGCCTCTACCGTTTTGGAAGAGACTTTTTGATTTGAAATTTTTCAGTTGAGATTTTTGTCCTTGTAAATTTTTGTGCCTTTGAGCGTCGCCTCAAGCGCAAGTCCTTTGGTCGTCATTTGAAAAACCCAAACGCCCGGCGCAACATATTCCGCACCTTCGCCGGTACCGCCGTTCACGCCGTCGTCGGCAGAAGCTTCGGCACTTGCACCGAAACGGGTTTTGCCCGCGATGAAATTTTCCCAAGCGTCGCGGGTATTGAGCAGGAAAATCAAATCGTA
This sequence comes from uncultured Selenomonadales bacterium, assembly GCA_947165405.1. Classification (GTDB taxonomy): domain Bacteria; phylum Bacillota; class Negativicutes; order Selenomonadales; family Selenomonadaceae; genus Quinella. The sequence continues at coordinate 3,666 of CAMVAG010000165.1, read as the reverse complement.
TTCCTTCGCGCCGAGACCCAAGCCCGCCGAAAGTTCTTTCATGTGCAGATAAACTTTTTCGCCGGTTTGGTTGTTGTAAGCAAGGCCGCGCCCGTGACTTGAGCCGATAAACAAAACTTTGACACCCGAATTTGAAAGCGTCGCCCAAGCGTAGCACTCATTGATAACGCGCCGTGCGTGAGGATATTTGGCGTAAAGTTTTTCGAGAGTGTTTTTTGAAAGTTGGTCGATTTGCCGACGCTGTTCAGCAGCAGAATCATTGCCGTATGCCGAAGCCGGCAGAGCAATCAACATGCACAGAAAAAGCGTCACGAACACGAGAAACTTTTTCATGCCGTCACACCAATCAATCCAGAGTAATCGATTTATATCTGCCAACGTTAAAGAAGTGCGTATGCTCAAATTTTTCATGCATTAACATAACGGTCGTGGTGCCGGAACAACGCGCCGCAACCAGTGCATTACACATCGTCAAAAGAACCATCTGCGTCACATATTCTTTGCCTTGCAGATAATGATCGTTCGGTCTGTCAATGCGGCAAACGCTGACCCATCTGTCTTTGAGAGAATTATAATCGACATATTCGCGGTCAAGAATCAGGCAACGGTCTCCGAAAGTATTTTGGAAGGGCTCCAGAATTTTTTTGTCTTCGGTCGCCAAGAAAAATTTGCTGCATTTCCATTCTTTGAGTTTGGCATTGACAGTGCTCTCTGCAAATTCAAGCGGCGGCGGAATCGGACGCCCTTTAAGCTTTCTGACAAGATAATCCGTTCCGCGCAAAATGACACCGAGTATGCGTTCTTCGGGCGGGAACAAATTTTCCCGAATCTGTGAAATTTCTTCCATGAGTTCGGGCTTTATCTTCATTAAACCCAATTTGACAAGCGTCCGCCATTCCGTCAAACCGTCGGTTCTTTTTTCGAGGAATTTCAATGAATGACCGGGATAAGGATCTACGCAATCGCCGTTGCTCAAAACGACATTCTCACCGTTATAAGCCTCTTCAAGCCCGATGCGCAGCGGTTGTTCGAAATAATATTCCCAAGAATTTTCCACGCCGAGCTTTTCGGGAGCCAAATAGGGGTTGGGATAGTTTTGCATGTCAACGACGGGCAGCCAACCTTTGGAAAGAGCATAGCGCACATGCCCCATAACCATTCTGTAGCGGGCAAGAAGACCGGTCGTGTCGGGCAGGCGGCGAATTATATAGTAAGTGGGTTTATCGGGATCACCTTTTTTAATATAGTGTTCTTCAGAATTTTTATCAAGCAAAAAAATTTCCTCCTCTTAATCAATCCAAATTAATCATTCCGTAGTTGCCGAGATCAAAAAAATATGTATTCGCGATCTTCTCCGCCATTAACATCGCGTTTGTCGTGTCGCTGCATCTTTCGGCAACCAAACAATTACACAAAGACAAGAGAATTATTTGCGTCAAAAACTTCTTGCCGTCCAAAAAATTCTCGTTCTCCGGTACTGATTGTTCCGATTCAATCATTGTGTCCGAATCATACCATTCAAAGTTTAATTGGTCAAGAATAAGACACTTGTCCTCGAATTTATTCTTGAAAATTTCCACGACGGCGGGCTCGCTTGTAACCAAGAAAAGTTTTTCGCATTTCCATTCTTTAAATTTGGCAGTTGTGACTTTTACCGCAAATTCGGCGGAAGGCGGAATCGGTTGTCCCGCAATTTTTTTGTCGGGATAATTTTTTCCGCGTAAAAGCACGCCGAGCACGCGTTCTTTCGGCAAAAATATTTCTTCGCGAATCCCGGTAATTTCCTCTGTCAAGGCGGCTTTTACTTTCAGGAAGCCCCATTTGACAAGCATTCGCCATTCCGCCAACGAGTCGTCTTTTTTTTCAAGCAAGTCCTTTGAATAATCGGGGAAACGTTCCGCCTTGAAGCCGTCACTCAAAATCACATTCTCGCCGTTGTAAGCTTGCTCCAAAGTGATACGAAGCGGCTGCTCGAAATAATATTCCCAAGAATTTTCCGCGCCGAGCTTTTCGGGCGGAAGATAACGATTGGGATAATTTTTCATGTCGACGACGGGCAACCAACTTTTGGACAGCGCGTACCAAATGTGCCCTGCAGTCATCCTGTATATATCGGACAGCTCCGCCGCCTCGTTCATGTGGCGAATTACGTAGTAAGTCGGCTTGCCGGGTTCGCCCTGCTTGAGGTAATGTTCTTCCGAATTGTTATCGAACAAAATTTTTTCCTCCTTACAAAAAACGGGCGAGACAACTTAATTAGGAATTAGGAATGAGGAATTAGGAATTAAATTTGCAAGTCATTCCCAATTTCACATTGCTAATTAAAATTGCCGCCGCCCAAAAGATTTTTATCGATTGTTTATTTCAACGTGACAAGAGGTTTGCCCGTCATTTCGGCAGGAATTTCCATGCCGGCGAGCGTGAGGAGAGTAGGAGCAACGTCGCAGAGCGCACCGTCTTTGACTTCGGCAACTCTGTCTGACACGACGATAATCGGAACGGGATTTGTCGTGTGAGCGGTGAACGGCTCCTTGAGGTCGTAATCATACATTTTATCGGCGTTGCCGTGGTCGGCGATAATGATAACTTCGCCGCCGACTTTCTTCATGCACTCGATGAAAATGCCGACGCAAACGTCAACGGTCTCGACAGCTTGAACCGCCGCTTTCATGACGCCCGTGTGACCGACCATGTCACCGTTTGCATAGTTGAGGATAATGAAATCGTACTTCTCGGAAAGAATCGCTTCGGCAACTTTCAACGTGACAGTAGGCGCGCTCATTTCGGGCTTGAGGTCGTAAGTGGCAACCTTCGGGCTGGGAACCAAAATTCTGTCTTCGCCCTTGTAAGGCTCTTCGACACCGCCGTTGAAGAAGAAAGTAACGTGAGCATATTTTTCGGTTTCGGCGATACGCAACTGATTCAAGCCCGCCTTGCTTATCGTTTCGCCCAAGCCGTTCTTGACACTTTCGGGAGGATAAGCAACGTCGACGTTCAAACCTTCCTCGTATTGAGTCATCGTCGCGAACGGAATGCCTACAATTTCTTCGACACGCGGGAAGCCGTCAAAAGTTTTGTCAGTGAAAGCGTGAGTCAATTCGCGGGCGCGGTCGGGGCGGAAGTTGAAGAAAATAATTCCGTCGTCCTTGCCGATACCGGGATAATCGCCGATAACAACGGGGTTGACAAATTCGTCAGTGACTTTCGCGCCGTAGGATTCTTTAATCGCAACGTCGGAAGATGCTTTTTTGGGAGCGTCGGCTTTGGCGATTGCGTCATAAGCTTTTTGAACTCTGTCCCAACGTTTATCTCTGTCCATTGCGTAGTAACGACCGCTGATTGTTGCAACTTGTCCCGCGCCGATTTCTTTAATCTTTTGCTCAAGCTCGGCAAGATATTCGGCGGCAGAGCTGGGAGGAACATCGCGCCCGTCGAGGAAAGCATGAACGTAAACTTTCGCGACGCCTTTTTTCTTTGCAAGTTGAAGCAAGCCGTAAAGATGTTCGGTGTGGCTGTGGACGCCGCCGGGTGAAACGAGACCCATTAAGTGCAACGCGCCGCCCGAAGCCGAAGCTTTATCAATGACGCCGACGAGTGCTTTGTTTTCGAAGAAGTCGCCGTCACGAATCGCCTTGGTGATTTTCGTCAGCGGCTGATAGATGATTC
>CAMVAG010000164.1 GCA_947165405.1 uncultured Selenomonadales bacterium | reverse complement strand
GTTGTCGTGCTTGTTTCAAAATCGCCTGCGAGAGCTATTTTGCCTGATGAGTCGGTATTTTGCACACCGGCGATAAGTTTACCATTGTCCTCAATCGTCAGGATGTCTGCCAAAGTTTTGGTGCCGACATCACCGCTCGTCGTGTGGATAACGCCGTTTTGCACCCAAGAAACCTGATACTTATCGGACGAAGCGATGTTGAGGGAATCGCCTGCGCGGTTGCTCAAAGACGTCAAAGCACTGGTGTTTGCGGTATTGACGTTCAAGCTCTGATTGAGCAAGATTGTCTTCGAGCTGACGGTTGCGTTGTTTTTGGAGCCGTCGACGAGATACTTGCCGTTGAATTGCACAAGGGCGTTGTCGTCGATTTGGTCGATAAACTGGTTGATTTCCTTTTGAATGGTCTGGCGATCTTCGTCGGTGTTGGAGTCGTTGGCGGCGTTGATTGCCTTTTCCTTCAAAGCACGGAGAATTTCGACGGTGTTGCCGACCGCGCCTTCTGCGGTCTTCATTAAGCTGGAGTCATTTTGGGTGTTCTGATTAGCTTGGTCGAGTGAACGAATACGTACGCGCATACGCTCGGAAATCGCATAACCCGAAGCGTCGTCTTGTGCGCTGTTGATTTTCATACCGCTCGAAACTTTTTGCAAGCTTTTTTGGAGCGCGCTGCTGTTCGCATTTAAGGTGTTAAGAGTACGAACTGCGCCCAAGTTGTTCTTTACTACCATTGCCATAATAATTTCCTCCTTGATCTTTCCTAGAAAAATTTTCCTTAGTCGACGGTGTCCCTTCCGCCGCCAAACAAACGAGATTTTACTGCCGCCCGACCGTCGCCGGGCACTTGCTGTCCGCACGCGTAACGAACAGCCGCAGTTTTTTTACTCGCTTATTGTCCTCTTAAAAAGTTTATCGGAAATCACTTGGAAAACATTAAACGACTCGGAAAAAAATTTTCTTCCCTTGCGGCGTATTGTATCAAGAAAAATTTTTAACGTCAATAAAATCATGCTTGACAAAGAAAATTTTTCTGTCAGGTGCCGCCACCTGTTCCGCTGCTTGAGCCGTTGCTTTTGCCGGTAAATTCACCTGCTGTTTTGCCGTCGAGAGTGGCACGATAATCTCCGTTGCTTTCTTGTTTTGTAATAGAGTAAGTGGTCGCCGAAATATCGGTTGCCGTGCCGTTGACGTAGGCTTTTCCTGTCGGAGGCTTTATGTTGTCGGGGTCTTGCAGGTAGTCTTTCAAGGCGCTCATTTGAGGCGCAGCAGTCGGAGTGCCTTTTTCCATTATGTAGATGGCAATGGCAGTGTCGATTGTCGTGAGGTCGGATTGAATCTTTGCGGTATTGGCGGCGGTCGTCACGGCAGTAAAACGCGGCACGGCGATTGATGCCAAAATTCCGATAACCATGACCATTAAAATTACTTCCAGCGTCGCAAAGCCTCGTTGATTCATGTTGTCAGCTCCTTTTCTTTTTTTTGATTGTAAAACAATTTTTCTTCGCGGGCAAGAAGTTTTTTAACTTTCTTCCTCGCAAGAAAGTTTTCAAAGAATCGTTGAGCTTCAGAGCGACTCGTCGCTTTGATTGAGCGTTATAATGAATTTTATATTTAGAATCTACTTTTTCTTTGCAGGTTTTCTTCTACTTTTTCTTTGCATGCCCAAAGAAAAAGTAGCAAAAAGAAAGGGCACCTCGCGGGGGCGTTCGTCGTTCATGGTTCGGAGGTTGAGGTTACCCGCAGCCGAGAGTGCCGCTGTATTTCGCATCACGCGAAATGGTCGCGGCGAGGCCGTCATCCATGACGGCCGGGCTTTCACCAACCGCTGCTTTTTAGATTTTATCGGCACCCTCTAATTGCTTTTAAGGCGCGTTTGGTTTATGATAAAAAAAATTTATCATGTGGGAGGAGTTACATGGATGACAAAATTTTAAACTGGGTGGCATTGGCAGAAAATTTTTCGGCGAACGGTGACCCGAATTCCATACGCACCGCCGCACGTGAGATTTTGGAACTCGATAAAAATTCGGCGGAAGGTCTTGCGCTCATGGCGGAGGCTTCGTTGTATTTGAACAACATCGACGAGGCGGAATCTTTGGCGGGCTATGCTCTTTCCGTCGAACCGAAAAATTTGCGCGGACGATTGATAACGGGCGGTGTTGCAAGCAAGCAATTCAAGCTTCGCGACCAACTGAAAATTTTTGACGGCTTGATAAAAGATGCACACGACGAGTTAAAAAAATTGAATGACGAAATGAATGACTTCAAGCGAAAAATTTCCCGGCGCGAGAAAACTTCCGAAGACGAGGAATTTCAAAAGCGATTGTCGAAAAAAATTTTAATCGTGCGTTCGATTTTATTCAAGGCGTTGTGTTGGAGTTCAAACGGATTTTATTTGGCGGGCGAGGCGGCTCAAGCGGCGGCTTTTCTTTTGGAGGCAAGCACCTTGACCGACAAGAAAGAGCAGGCGGCGGAACTTTATTCCAAGCATTTGTTCTTGAAAAATTATCGAGACATTTCGCCGAAGCAAGCCAAAGAATCTGCGGCGCGATACAATTCATTTTTCGCACGGGTCAGACCGTTCACGCACGACAAAAAAATTTTCGACGCGGAAAGAAAAATTCATATCGGCTACATTTCGCCCGACTTCCGCGAACACGCAATCGCAAATTTTTTGACGCCCTTCTTCAAAGATTTTGACGCGGAAAATTTTTCGGTGACGTGCTACTCGACGGGCAAGAAAGATTCCGTCACGAAGAAGCTCAAAGATTTTAAAGTTGAGTGGCGCGATTTAATCGGCAAGAATTCTTTGGAAGCGGCGCAAATAATTTACGAGGACGAAGTTGATATTCTGGTTGACTTGTCGGGTCACTCACAAGACAGTTGCCTCCCGATTCTTGCATACAAACCCGCGCCCGTTCAAATTTGCGCATTGGGCTACACCGCGTCGACGGGCTTGGAGGCGGTCGATTATTTTTTGTCGGATAAAATTTGTTCGCCCGAAAGAAATTCTCTCGACACGTTCACGGAAAAAATTTTGCGGCTCGACACGTGCTGTTTATGTTATGCGCCCGAATTGATTCGCGAAATGCCCGCGCAGGAACTTCGTGCTCCTTTGCTCAAAAACGGATTCATTACCTTCGGCAGCTTCAACAACTTTGCAAAAGTCAGCGAGGATGTCCTTTACATTTGGCGGGCGATTCTCGACGACGTGCCCGGAAGTCGACTGATTCTCAAGGGAAAAATTTTCAGCATCGACGACGGCAAAGCTCTTGTCAAAGAAAAATTGCGCAAGATGAGTTTTCCTCTTGAGCGCGTCGAAATGCGTCCGTACAGCCCCGACTACCTCGAAGACTACAAAGACATTGACATTGCGCTTGACACGTTCCCTTACACCGGCGGAACGACGACTTGCGAGGCGTTGTATATGGGCGTGCCCGTGATAACTTTTCGAGGCAAGACACACGGCGCGAGGCTCGGCGCGTCGATTATGACTGCCGCAGACGTTGCCGAATTGATTGCCTTCAGCCCGATGGATTACATCAAAAAAGCTCTGCAACTAAGCCGCCGCAAAGAATTAATCGCGGCTTATCACGTCGGCTTGAGAGAGCACATAAAAAATTCCGCGCTCATGGATTCAAAAAAATATATCGGCAAGCTGGAAAAAGTTTATCGTAAAATTTGGAAAGAGTGGGGAGTTGAAAATTAATGACGCGTTTAAAAAAAATATTTCTTTGCATGACATGCCTTTTGCTAATGACAACTGCCGGCACTGCAAACGCATATGACTTGAAAGAAATTTCTTTGCATGAGTTTGATAACGTTTGGTTTGGCAACGCGCAAGACGACAATGCAAAAACCGGAGTGACCGTTGCGATTTTCCCTAAAGGTGTTCGTTGCGGCGTCGACATTAGCGGCGGAGGTCCCGCGTCACGTGAAACGCCCGTAATCAATCCTACGACTGCACCTACGCCCGTCAATGCGATTGTCCTTTCGGGCGGCTCGGCTTACGGTTTGGCAGCCTCCGACGGCGTGATGAATTGGCTTCGACACCGGCGCGGCACTTGTCCCTATCGTCGTGCAAAGTTGCATTTACGATTTGGCTTACGGCAGTTCGAAAATTCGTCCCGATGCGGCGATGGGTCGTGCGGCGTGCGAGGCGGCTTATCGTCATGAAAAATTTTTGAGCGGCTCGGTCGGCGCGGGGACAGGTGCGACCATCGGCAAACTCGGCGGCATGAATCGCGCAATGAAATCGGGGCTCGGTTTTTATGCCGTACAGGTCGGTGACTTGAAACTTGCCGCGCTTGTCGTCGTCAATGCATTGGGTGATGTTTTCGACGAACGCAACGGAAAAAAAATCGC
>CAMVAG010000163.1 GCA_947165405.1 uncultured Selenomonadales bacterium | reverse complement strand
ATTCCTAATTCCTAATTCCTAATTGATAGAAGGGAGATTTTGAAATGAGTTTCTTGGAATTGGCAAAGGCGCGTTATTCGTGCAGGAAGTTGACCGACAAGCCGATTGAGCCGGAAAAAATCGAACGCATCTTGCAGGCGGCGATAGCGGCACCGACGGCGAAAAATCTTCAACGCTACACAATCTGGGCTGTCAAATCGCCCGAAGCTCTCGACAAGCTCAAGCAGACGACAAATTACACGTTCGGAGCGGCTTTGGCATTCGTCGTAGGAGCGCACAAGGACGGAGCCTTCGACAGACCGTTCGACAACAAAAATTTTTCGGATATTGACGCGGCGATTGTCGCAACGCATTTGATGTTGGCTGTGCAAGACGAGGGGCTCGGCACGACTTGGGTCGGCTACTTCGACGCGCCCAAACTCAAAAAGCTTTTCCCCGAAATGCAGGATTATGAATTAATCGCCGTGTTCCCGATAGGTTATCCCGCCGAAGGTGCAAAGCCTTCCAATCGTCACGAAGACCGCCGCCCGCTTAGTGAGGTCGTTGTCGAATTGTGAGCCGTCAAAAAATTTTCGGCAAGCTCGGTGAAGATTGCGCGGCAAAATTTCTTGAGACGGAAGGTTACAAAATCATCGCGAGGAATTTTCGGATTCGTTCGGCGGAGATTGACATAATCGCGCAGAAAGATGACGTGATTGTTTTTGTCGAAGTCAAGGCGCGTTCGGATATTCGTCACGGCTTGCCGAGTGAGGCGGTCACTTTTCGCAAGCAGAAAAAAATTATCGAGGCGGCCGGCGTTTTCTTGCAAGACGAAAATTTTTCCGAGTGCGCCTGCCGCTTTGACGTTGTGGAAGTTTATCTGCGCGGCGAGCTTGTCGAAGAAATTAACCATATTGAAAACGCATTCGAGGTCGTGCAAGAATTTTAGCTGTCAGCTTTTAGCTTTCAGCTGTCAGGATAATTTTTCTGAAAGCTGAAAGCTGATACTTGAAAGCTAATCGAAGAAAGGATTGAGGAAATGGAGCCGATTATTCTTCCTTACAAAGGCAAACAACCCAAGATAGCCAAAGATGTTTTCGTTGCGCCGGGCTCGTCGGTTGTCGGCGAAGTCGAAATCGGTGCGGGCTCAAGTATTTGGTTCGGCGTGACGGTTCGCGGAGATTTTCAGCCGGTGAGAATCGGCAACTACACAAACATTCAAGACAACTGCACGGTGCACGTCATGGGCGACACCCCGACGGAGATTGGCAATTACGTGACGATAGGGCACAACTCGATTATCCACTGCCGCAAAATCGGCGACGACTGCCTGATTGGCATGGGCTCGATAATTCTGGGCTATTCGGAAATCGGAAACAACTGCATTATCGGCGCGGGCACGGTTATCACTCAATACAAAAAAATTCCGAACAACTCATTGGTCTTCGGAAATCCCGCAAAAATTATGCGCGCCCTCCGCGATGATGAAATTGTCGCGTTGAGGACTTCGGCGATGCACTATTACGAATGCGCCAAAGAATACGTCGTGCATTTGGGCATGAGCGATTGGCTTGAAAAGTAAAAAAAAAATTAAGCGTCAGGATTTTTTCCCGACGCTTTTTTTTTTCGGTTGAAGTTATTTTTATTTGTGTTCGTCTTTCGGCATGTAGAGGTTCACGAAATTTTTTATCTCAATGAAAGATTTAACGCTTTCGTCAAGTTCGGGCAGAAGCACCGAAAAATCGTGCGGCATGCCTTGATAAACCGACAGCGTCACGTTGAGTTCGTCAGCCGTCGCCTTTTTGAGCAGTTCAATTCCCTCGTCGACGAAAAGTTCATAGCCGCCGATTTGAATCAGCGTGGGCGGCAGATTTTTTAAATCGGCATAAATCGGGGAGAGGTGCGGGTCGTTCAAAGGAGTTTGTCCGGCGTAAACGGGCTTGAAAACCGCATTATACATTTTTTGATTAATCTTGCCCAAAACCAAATCGCGGTCGGCATTTGCGATTCGTGAGGGCGAATCGGGCTCAAAGGTCGTTCTCGGCGAAAGCAAAATCAACAGCGCGGGTTGCGGCAATCTGTTTTCTTTCAAGCGCAACGATAATGCCAACGCCAAATTTCCGCCGGCAGAATCTCCGAAGACGATAATATTTTCCGAACCGACACCGCGTCTCAAAAGTTCCTCGTAAGCTTTTTCGGCGTCGTCAAGTGCTGCGGGATAAACATGTTCGGGCGCAACGCGATAATCAACCATGTAAACTTCGCGCGCTTCGGTCATGACAGCCTGCTTGACGGCGAAGTCACGATACCAATCGCTAAGTTTGCCTACGTAGCCGCCGCCGTGAAGTTGCAAGACGACCCGCGAAGATTTTTTCTGCTTGGGATTAGCCAATCGTTCAACGTTCACGCCGTCGACAGAAAATTTTTCGTAAGTCCATCCGTTTGGCGCGGAAAAGTTTACTTTGAAGTTCTCGCTCAAAAGTCTTTTCATGGTGTTCGAAATGTAAATCTGTTTGGCTTCGTCATAAAAAACTTTTCCCGATTGAGGAAGTTGCCAAGCGGGAGCGGCAAAGCTCGTGCCGGTCAACAAGCTCAAACTCAAAACGCCCGCCGCAATCATTTTACCGAGTTTCAAAATTCAATCACCCTTTCCGTTTTGAAAATGCTTTCGACGCCGCGAAAATTTTTTCCTGCAATCAGCCCGCCTCGTATGCCCGATAAAAAATTGTTACCATGCAAAAAAAAATTGGCAGTGAAATTAATCACGCCTTTAAAAAGTTTTTACCGGCTTTAATTTATCAATCACAATTCCGAAACCAATTTATCGCGAAGTTCTTTAATCGGCTTATAGAGCGCGACGTAATCCAAATCTTTTTTTGCGCGGAGGGATTCGGTAATATCGCTTAGCGGAACAAAAATGGGCGTGATTGCGAGGTTGCCTACGACGCCTTTGAGCGCGTGAGCCGCCTCGAAAGCCTCTTCCAAATTGCCTTCCGCAAGATATTTTTCAAGTTTATCAAAAGAATCATTCTTGAGACCCATGCCCAACATTTTGAAGTAGAATTTTTCCATGTTCATGCAGCGGGCAAGACCTTCTTTGGTGTTTACTCCGTATTCTTGGAGCCGTTCAATCGTGAGCATATCTTTTCCTCCTTAGTGATTTATGAATTGATTATAGCAGTTGTCTTTTCAATCGGCAATAACCTTCATCGTCGGGAAGAGCAGCACGTCGCGAATCGAAGGCGAATCGGTCAAAAGCATAACCAAACGGTCGACGCCGATACCCAAGCCGCCCGTCGGAGGCATTCCGAATTCCAGTGCGCGGATAAAATCTTCGTCCATGACGTGAGCCTCTTCGTCGCCTGCCTCGCGTTGCTTGAGCTGTTCCTCGAAGCGCGCCCTTTGGTCAATCGGATCGTTGAGTTCGGTGAAGCCGTTGGCAAGTTCCCTGCCGTAAACAAAAAATTCAAAGCGGTCGGTGATTCGCGGGTCGTCGAAATTTTTCTTGGCAAGCGGAGAAATTTCCGTCGGGTGGTGCGTGATAAAAATCGGCTGAATCAAATCATCCTCGACCTTTGCCTCGAAGACCGCATTTAAAATTCCGCCGATACCGAATCTTTTTTCATAAGCCACGCCGATTGAATCAGCCATAGCCCGCGCCTCGTCGACGGTCTCGCATGAAAGAAAATCTTTTCCGGTTTTATTCTTAACCGCGTCGTTCATGCTAATCTGCTGAGCATTAGCCAAGTCAATCTCGACACCTTGATAAGTGACTTTGGTCGTGCCGTTGACAGCTTCCGCCGCCGCGCAGACGATACCTTTCGTGACTTCGATGAGGTCGCGATAGTCGCCGTAAGCTTGATAAATTTCGACGCTCGTAAATTCGGGATTGTGGCGAACGTCCATGCCCTCGTTGCGGAAAACTCTGCCCATTTCGTAGACGCGCTCGAAGCCGCCGACAATCAGCCGCTTAAGATTCAATTCGGTGGCAATGCGCAAGTAAAGGTCGGTGTCAAGTGCGTTGTGATGAGTTATGAAAGGTCTTGCCGCCGCGCCGCCCGCAATCGTCGACAACACCGGCGTAGCCACTTCCAAAAAATCGCGCTCGTCGAGGTATTTGCGAATCGACTTGATAACCTTGTTGCGCTTGATAAAAGTTTCGCGCACTTCGGGATTCATAATCAAATCGAGGTAGCGTTGACGATAGCGAATCTCCACATCTTTAAGCCCGTGAAATTTTTCGGGCAGCGGTCTCAACGACTTGGCAAGCAAAGTAAAATCTTCAACACGGACGGTAAGCTCGCCGCGTTTGGTCTTGAAGACTTGCCCGCGCAAACCGATTATGTCGCCGATATCCAAAAGTTTGAATTCGGAATATTTTTCTTCGCCGAG
>CAMVAG010000162.1 GCA_947165405.1 uncultured Selenomonadales bacterium | reverse complement strand
AGAAGGGTGATGAGATTGCCTAAAGTCTCTGTGATTTTGACGAGCTATAATCATGCGGCTTACATTGCGGCGGCGATTGAAAGCGTGCTCAATCAAACGTTTGCTGACTTTGAACTTTTAATCGTCGACGACGGCTCGCAAGACAACAGCCGTGAAATTATAAAAAGTTTCGACGACCCGCGCATAAAATTTTTTTTGTATCCGGAAAATCGCGGGCCGCTCCTCGCCGTTGCCGAAGCCGTGAATTCTGCTCGCGGAAAATATATCGCGGTTCATCATTCGGACGACCTGTGGGCTCCCGACAAATTGGAAAAGCAGGTTGCCTTCCTCGACGCCGAAAAAGATTACGTCGCGTGTTTCACTTGGGTTAATTTTGTCGACGAGCATGGAAATTTTTATGAGCCCGACGCAAAAGATTTTTACCGAAAAATTTTTGAGCAATCGAATCGCACACGCGCCGAATGGCTGAATTATTTTTTTTACAACACGAATTGCCTCTGCCACCCCAGCGCGATGATTCGGCGCGGCTTCTTCAAAAAAGCCCGGCTGCTTGAAACGCACGGCTTTTGGCAGTTGCCCGATTACCTCATGTGGATTCGGCTCTGTTTTCAAGGCGACATTTTTATTTTGCCCGAACGCTTGACGAATTTCAGATTGCGGAGGGCGCGGCAGGAAAATTTTTCGGCGACGACCTTTGATAAGCTCGTTCGTTTGGAGTTGGAATTTTTATTCGTGGCGCGGGAGTTCGTCAACAACTTCAAAGACGACGAATTTTTTTTGGCGGTCTTTCCCGAAGCAAAAAAATTTATCGTCGACGGGCAAATCAATCGCGACTTCGCCCTCGCCAAGCTCTGTTTCGAACGGAAAAACATTGCGACTTCCGCTTTCCGACTTGCGGGCTTGGAGCTGCTTAAAAATTTATTGAGCAATCCCGACGCCGCCGCGCAGATAAAAAATCTTTACGGCTACGACGATAAAAGTTTTCTTCGTGACGGCGGAGCCTTCGACGTATTTAATTTGGCGAATAAGCTTGAAGTTCTTCGCGCGGAAATTTTCGTGAGTGACGACGGCGGCGAATATTCCTTGACGGCGCAAAAAATTCTCAACGTCGACGCGGCGGGAAAATTTTACGGGCGCATGGATTTCAAAACCGAACGACCGTTTAAATTTTTGCGCTTCGACCCGGACACAAATTTTATTTCCGTCAAGTTGAATCGCGTGCTGATTAACGGCACGGAACAAAAAATTTCAAGCAACAACTCGGACAAATTCATCAACGGCTTTTACAGATTTTTGACGGCAGACCCGCAAATTATTTTCCAAGTCGAAGAAATTTCCGGGCACGTGACTTTTGAGGTCTTCGGCGAAAAAGAGGACAATTATCCCGCAATCTTCAACCGCAGCATAAATGAACTCGTCAAGCTCAACGCGGAGCTTAAAGAAATTAATTCAAGCCTCGCCCTCAAAAATCAGCGGCTCTCGAAAATAAATGATTCGCTGTTGAGTTACGGCTTTTGGAAAATCAGGGAGTCGCGAAAATCTTTTCGGCAGTGGCTTCGTTTGGATAGCAAGGAAAAAATTCTTTCTGCCGTCCGCCTCTTATATAAATCGTTGCCGCTCAACGACGAACGAAAAACTTTTTTCAAGGACAAATTTTATACGCTGCTCGCGCCCGTCTTGAAGAACACGCGGCGTTATAAAAATTGGCAGGCGGCAAAGCTCATGGAGGGCGCGCCGACCGTCCCGAATCCCATTCAATTCGGCGGAAGATTTTTCGGCGGCGAACTTTTTACGCAGCCCGGCAAAATCGCAATTCAAGCTCACATTTTTTATATCGACCTCCTCGACGAAATGGCTTCTTACTGCGCGAACATGCCTTATAAATTCGACGCGCTGATTTCGATTGTCGACGGCTCGGCAAAAGAGGAAGTTCGTGCCGCCTTTGAAAAAATTTCCAACGTCGAAAAATGCGTCGTGCGTGTCGTCCCAAATCGCGGGCGGGATGTCGCGCCTTTCCTCGTCGGCTTCGGAGATCTTTTGCCCGAATATGATTTCATCGCTCACATTCATTCAAAAAAATCTCTTTACACCGGCAACGAACAACAAAATTGGCGCAGGTATCTTTTTGAGTCGCTGCTCGGCACGCCCGAACGTTTAAGAAAAATTTTTAATGCGTTCGAGGAAAATCAGCGGCTCGGTTTGGTTTATCCGCAACCTTCGACGAACATGCCTTACATTGCCTGCACGTGGCTTTCAAATCGTGCGGTCGGTCAAGAACTTTTGCGGCGAATGAATATCCCCATGCCGAAGACAACTTATTTTGATTTTCCGGTCGGCACGATGTTTTGGGCGCGAGGCAAGGCGTTGCAAAAATTTTTTAAGCTCGGCTTGACGATTGAAGACTTTCCTCCCGAACAAAAACAAAATGACGGGACGATTGCCCACGCCTTTGAACGTTCGATTGCGCTTGCCGTCACTTCGGAGGGCATGGACTTTTACGAGTTCAGTGCCGCGGATGAAAGTTATTCCGTCAATATCGGCGCGAAAAATCTTTGGCAATATCTCGGCCACAACGACAAAGATATTTCTTACGTCGTGGACAAAGGCTCGATTGTGACGTTCGATATTTTTGACACACTGTTGATGAGGCTCGTCGCCGAACCGTATCACGTCAACGAAATTATTCGGATCAAGGTCGAGGATTTACTCGGAAAAAATTTTGACTTCCCGACGTTCAGAATCAAGGCGGAGGAGGTCGCCCGTCAAGTTAAAGGCGGCGACGTGACGCTTGACGACATTTATAAAAGCTTCGCCGAACTTACAAAGCTTGACGTTGAGACTTGCAGAAAAATTCGGGAGCTTGAGGTTGAGACGGAAGTTGAATTGACTTTGCCGCGTGAGGAAGTTGTGAAGTGGTTCAAGGAGCTTCGCGACACTTACGACAAAGAAATTTGGCTCGTGTCCGATATGTACATGCAGACGCCCGATTTGAAACGGCTTTTGGAAAAGTGCGGCGTCGAAGGCTACGACAAACTTTTAATTTCCTGCGAAACGGGCATGCGAAAAGATACGGCGGCGATTTGGGATCACTTCATGAAGTCGGGGCTCAACGCCGAAGGAAAATTGATTCATCTCGGCGACAACGAGACGAGCGATATTCAGTTGCCGGGCGATAGAGGATTTGCCGCCTATCATTTGATGAACGCGCTCAATCTTTTTACGTTGACGCCTTTCGGGAAGATGCTTGCCGAACGCCTCGAACGGAAAAAATCTCTTTACGCGGGAATTTTTCTCGGCGTCGTGCTTGCAAAAAAATTTCAAAATCCTTTCGCGCTCAATGAGGATATGACGCCGCGACCCGGGCGAATCGTCTTGAAAAATTTCCGTGACTTCGGCTATGTTTTTTTCGGGACGCCGCTCTTGACGTTTATCTTGTGGCTGATTCAAAAATCGAAAGCCGACGGCATAAAGCGGCTGTTGTTCCTCGCACGCGACGGATATTTTTTGCAACCGCTTTACAAATTCGTGACCGAGTTGCTCAAAGTCAAGCCGTTGCCCTCCGATTATTTTTATGCCTCGCGCCGCGCAGTGACTGTTGCCTCCATGAGGAAGCTTGAAGATACGGAGGCTATGTTGAAACTTCATTTTCAAGGCTCGCTCAAAAAATTTTTCGAAGTTCGTTTCGGCTTTGAAATCAATGACAACACGAAAATTTTCTTGCCCGAAAAATCTTCGGAACACGTCAGAGAGGTTATCAAAGGTTACGGCGAAGAAATTTTATCGCAGGCGGCGAACGAAAGAAAAAATTACGAGACTTACATAAAAAATTTGGGTGGCTCGCTTGATAAGGTCGGCGTGATTGACATGGGCTATTCGGGCACGATTCAATATCACTTGCAACGGCTCACGAAAAAATTTTTCACGGGCTACTACTTCGCCACGAGCATGGAAAATCGTTTCGGCGAAGAGGCTCAAGACAGGTTGCGCGGCTGTTTTGCAGAGAATCACGACTACGCGACGACGACCTCCGCCGTTTACAGATACCAGCTTTTGTTCGAAAGTATTTTGACTGCGCCCGACGCTCAACTTTTACATTTCGACGCGGAGGGCAAGCCCGTCTTCGGCGAGGCTGAACCGGGACAAATTCATTTCAAAGAGATTGAGGAAGTTCACGAGGGCATTAAAGATTTTTGCCGCGATGTCTTGGAAAATTTCGGCGATATAATTTTGCGCCTGCCGATTGATAAAAATTTCGTCGACGCTTGGGTTGATTCGTTCGTTCGCGATGAATTTATTGTTCCGCCGGAGCTGCGCACTATCTTTGAGTTCGACGATATTTATTGCAACGACCTGCACGGTAACGCCCTTGACTTTTATCTCAATCAGATTA
>CAMVAG010000161.1 GCA_947165405.1 uncultured Selenomonadales bacterium | reverse complement strand
TACGGCAATTCGGGAAGATTCCGAGCTATCGCCGAGTTGTGAACAATTTCTTCAATGCGCTGGTCAAGCACGAGCTCCTGCTTATGCAAACTCTCCGCCGTGTCGAGTGCCGTCGCGCTGTTTTCCGTTATGCCCTTGATGTATGACTCCCAAGCCATGATTGTCACCCGCGTCGATTCCTGCCGCAAGCTTGCCAAAAATTGCGCGCCTTGAGGAACGGGAACTTGGTCGAGCTCCGCCTGCCGATTTTCAAGCGCGGGAATTATCGTGCCGGTTACGTAATTTGAAACTTCCACGCGCTGATTCGCCAACATGATTCCATACGGCGACCTCTGCAAAGATATAAAATTATTTTGAGCCGCCGCGAAAAATTGATTGTAGCGATAGACAATCTCCTCCGTGTCGTCGATGTAATCCGCCAAATTTTTTCGCAGAATCGGTGAGACCGCGTCGAGGTAGCCGCGATAATTATCGACGCTGACAATTTTCCAATCGCTGCCGCCGAGATTGAACGTGAAGCCCGGAAATTTCATCTTCTTGCCGAAAAGTTCAAACTCACTGCCGCCGACGTTAAAGCCTTCGTTCGCCAAATCTTTGAGCGTGACTTTGAGCGTGAAGGGCACTTGCGAATATTCCTCGACGATGCTGAAAGTCGCGGAAGCCTCTTCGCCGTGATGTTCCACTTCCTCCAAATCAATCAACGACGTGTGCCGAATCAAAGAACGGTCAAGCAACAAATCATAATCGATACCGAGTTGCCGCCCCTTTAAAATTTCACCGGGCAAAGTCCATTCCCGCGTGTCGATATACGTGTCGATAACTTTAGCCGCGCCTTTGCACATCTGCCGCCGAATCAAAACGTAAAAATTTTCAAAGAGACTTCGCTCGCGTTCGGTCAGTTGCGTGTCGTATTTGAAAAGGTCGCTTGTCAAGTCGTCGTAAGCCTGCAACGTGATTGAAGACAAATCGACATGGCGTCGGAAAGTTTCGGCGTCGCCCGCCCTGTAAGCCGCAACCATTTCGCGCATTGCATATTCGGGCGTCTTGGTGTAGACAGAAAAATAAAGAAACACGGCAGTCAAAGCCATGACGAACAATGCCAAGATGAAAAGTCTTTCACGTTGACGACGCCTGCGCCTCGCGGCAAGTCGCATTCTCCAAGTATAATCGTCCATTGTCAGCCCCTGAAGATTTTCCGAAGTTCAACAATCTCCTCGTAATCGGCGGTATCCGATTGAAGCGGCGTCACCGAGACAAAGCCCTGATTGACCGCGTGAATATCGGTGCCCTCGCCGGCGTCGAGGTCGCAAATCTTGCCGCCGATTCGGAAATAAGCGCGCCCCTCGTCATCGGTGCGGCTCGTGAAGGCGTTGATATAGTCGCGTTTGCCGAGCCGCGTGCTTACGAATTCGGGCTTATCGTTGCGGAAATTTTTCGGGATATTGAGATTGTGCAGGAAAGGTTCATGCACGACGGATAAAATTTTTTCCAAGTAATCGGTTGTCACCTTCGCCGAAGATTCAAAGTCAATCACGGAATTTTTATCGCGACTCACGGCAAGCGAGGGTATCGCGTGAAGAAAACCTTCCAAAGCCGCGCCGACAGTCCCCGAATACAAAACATCGGTTGCAAGGTTCGCGCCGTCGTTTATGCCGGAAATAACCGCGTCGAATTTTTTATCGCTCAAAGCTTCCAAGTAAATTTTCACGCAATCGGTCGGTGTGCCGTCGAAAGCCCAAGCCTCGCAGTCGGGATTGTCAAAACGTTTGTATTCAATTTCGTTCGCGAAACTCAAAGCGTGGGACATGCCGCTTTGCTGATTGAACGGAGCGGCGATTACGACTTCCTGTCCGCGATTTTTAATTTCGTGCGCCAAAGCCCAAAGCCCCTCGCCTTGAATCCCGTCATCATTCGTCAATAAAATTCTCAAAAAATATCACCTCAATAATTCTTGCCGTCTCTTGATAAAAATGTTAGATTAGCTGTCAGCTGAAAAAGGAGGCGGCAATTTATGAAAAAATTTTTGTCAATGCTTGCGATAAGTTTTGTTGTGAGCGGCGTTGCAAGTGCCGAAGAAATTTCCGCACCCGAAGAAAAAATTTTCGACGACGCCAACGAAATTCAACTTGAATATCTTGAAGCCCGTACGTTCAGTCAACGCAACGTCAACAATTACAACGCACACTTTTTCGAAAAGGTAACCGATAACGGCGTCATGAGTTATTGGCGCGGGTTGACTTTCACACGAGCCATCGGCTACACCAATCCTCGCAAGGACGGCGGAGTTCATCACGACTCTCAAGGCGTCGGACTCGGACCGGCATTCATGTTGCGTTTTGATAAAAAAATTTCGGGCAAGCTTCACGGCTCGATAGACTTCAGCGGCTCGTTCATTCTCTACAACAAAGCTCATCCTTACGACGGTCGTGCCTACGGATTTTTATGGCGACTCGGTCCGCGTCTCACGTGGCAATTCCGCGCCGAAGATTCAATCAGTCTCGGCTACTTATTCAGCCATGTTTCGAACGGCTTGCGCAGACACAATCCCGGCTACAACACGCTGGGCTTTTCCGTCGGCTACACTCACAACTTTTAAATTCCGAAAAGCGCGTCGGCAAATTCTTTGGCATTGAACGGGCGCAAATCGTCAAGCCGCTCACCGACACCGACCCACTTGACGGGAATGTTGAGTTGCTCCTTTATCCCGATAATCATTCCGCCTTTTGCCGTGCCGTCGAGTTTGGTCAAGACGATGCCCGTTATGCCTGCCGTCTGCGAAAACAATTCCGCCTGCCGCAAAGCATTTTGTCCGGTCGTCGCGTCGAGGACAAGCAAGACTTCGTGAGGCGCGCCGTTTATTCCCTTGCCGAGTATGCGATTAATTTTTTTGAGTTCTTCCATCAAGTTGAATTTGTTTTGCAGACGACCCGCCGTGTCGACCAACAGCACATCCATTTTCTGCGCGACGGCACTTCTTGCGGCGTCGAGTGCCACGCTTGACGGATTGGAACCCTCGCTGTGTTTGATAAACGCCGAGCCCGTTCGTTGAGCCCAAATTTCCAACTGGTCAATCGCGCCCGCTCTGAAGGTATCCGCCGCAGCCATCATGACTTTTTTCCCTTGAGCTTTGTAATACGCGGCAAGCTTGCCGATTGTCGTAGTCTTGCCCGCGCCGTTGACGCCTATCATCAAAATCACTCGCGGCGGTGTCACGTAATCGAAAGAGCCTTCTTCTTCCGTGAGTATATCGCGAATTTGATTCGAGAAAAAATTTTTCACATCGGCGGGCGAATTTATTTCAGCCTTGCGCACGCCCTTACGAAGACCCGCGATTAATTTCTCCGTCGTCGCCATGCCCACATCGGACGTTATCAAAGTTTCCTCCAGCTCGTCTATCAAGTCGTCGTCAATCTTCGTTGAGCCGTGCAGGATTTCATCAATCTTGTCAATAAATTTTTCGCGCGTCTTTGTCAAGCCCGCTTTTAATCTGTCGAAAAATCCCATGTTAAAACCTCCTCGCCGATTATTTTAGCAGATTGTCAATCCTTCCTGCAACAAAAAATCCCCCGCGCCCGGCAGAGGATTTCGGGCAAAAAAAAATCGCCGATAAGTCATGGATTCTTATCGGCGATTAGGTTTGTACGTTCAACGATATTTTTTTTCGTGAGCTTGAAAATTTTTCTGCCGCGTTCAAATTCGGAACCAATGGCGGGAACGGAAACCATCTTCACAAAAGAATCGATAGCCTTGCAAGCTTCCTCGAAATCGACAGAAAAAAATTCGCCTTCCAATTTGTATGGAGAAAAAATACCGTGACATAAAGATTCAATGAGGCGAGCATATTTTTCGTTGAGATAATGCGTATTAAAGTAGCGAACAACCGTCAAGCCCGAACCGGTTTCAATATTGCGTTTTCTCTTAAAGAAATTGCTTGTAATACCGATTTTGACAGTGACATTGTTCATTTCGAGAACATAAACACACATTTGAACAGGCAAAGCTGATGTTGCTGATTTTAAAAACTGTTCAACAATTTGCTCTATCGAATAAAGAGCCGTTTTGCGAATCGACGGGAGTACTTCATGATAAACCCAACGCTGGAATTCACGCGCCTCTTTTTTGCGGCTGGCGAAGATGAGACGATAAAGACCGGGTTCATTGACGACGGTCATAAATTGCGCCCCGCCGCGCTTTCCGAAATGACTTTCGGTTAAGTCTACGGTCATTTTTTCATCGTCTTCGAGGCGTGTCATTGCGGCACGAGAATTTTTGATTTCAAGAGCGCGACATGCGTCGACAGCGACGAAATGAATTTTCCCGTTGAGGATTACGACGCGAATTTTTCCGAACTTTTCGTGTTCGAAGAGCTGAACTTTGTTTTCCATAAAAATTCCTCCTA
>CAMVAG010000160.1 GCA_947165405.1 uncultured Selenomonadales bacterium | reverse complement strand
CCTTGCAAAAAAATTTCATGCCAAAAAAATTTTTCATGCTATAATCAATTGAGAGGAGTGGTCGAATGAAGATACAAACAATCGAATATTACTTCCGCGAAATGCTTTTGTCGATGATTCGCAATCGCTGGATGACTTTCGCCTCAATCGGGACGGTGGCGGTGTCGTTGTTCGTGCTGGGCGTCTTTTTGATTTTGGTTATGAACATGAACAAGATGGCGTCGTCTTTGGAAAGCCAAGTGCAAATTTCCGTTTACATAAGCGACAATTTGCCGGAAGCGGGGCGCAAGGAAATCGAACGCATGACACGCGACATGAAAAGCGTTTCGGCCGTCGAATATGTGCCGCGTGAGGTGGCGTTGAAAAATTTGCAGGAGCGGCTCGGCGAAAACAAAAAAATTTTGGACGCGCTCGGCGAATCGAATCCCTTGCCGAATTCTTTTCTTGTCACAGTCAAAAGTGCGGAAGACGTAAAAAAAACTGCAGCTTTAATCGCTGACCTCTACGGCGTCGAGGAAGTCAAATACGGGCAAGACGTTGCGGCGAATCTTTTTGAATTGACTCATCTGATCAGATTTTTCGGACTCATTTTAATGGCGTTGCTGCTTTTCGCGACGGTCTTCATAATTTCAAACACGATAAGATTGACGGTCTTCGCCCGCCGCAAGGAGATTGCAATCATGAAATACGTCGGCGCGACTGATTGGTTTATTCGCTGGCCTTTTATCTTGGAAGGTGTCGGGCTCGGCTTTATCGGCGGCGGTGTGAGTGCTTTGGCTCTGCGAAATTTTTATTCGGCAATGGTCGCCAAAGTTTATGAATCGCTGACCTTCTTCCCGATGGTCGAGCAATATCCCTTCATGAATTACTTGACGATAGCTTTAATCGGCGCGGGAATTTTTATCGGCATTTTGGGCAGCACCGTTTCCCTCAAAAGATTTATGGAAGTTTGAAAAGCAATTGGGAATTGGAAATTGGAAATTGGGAATGGGGAATTATGAGTTTGAAAAAGTTTTTAATCATGTTGGCGGCGATAATTTTTTTGACAAGCGCGCCGGTCTTCGCGGACGACGAGGACGAAGAAGAAATTCAGCAGCTTGAAGAGGAGAAGACGGCTTACGAGGCGGCGGCAGAAAAAGCGCGTGCAGCGGCGGAATTGATTCAAGGGAAGATTGATTCGGTTTCGGAACTCAAGCGGCAACTCGACGAGGAAGCTTACGAGGCGACGGCACTTTACGAGGAACGACAGGCGGCTCTTGACGAAACAAATTATCGCATTGACGAAAACAAAAATAAACTCGTCGAGGTCACGGCGGAACTCAACGAGAAACACGGCGTCCTTGAAAATCGTGTGCGCGACATTTATATCAACGGGCAAATTTCTTATCTGGATGTTTTGTTCGGCGCGCAAGACTTCGGAGATTTTTTGACGCGAATGGATTTGCTCAAGCGCGTAATGATTCGTGATTCGGAACTCGTGGCTGACGTTTTGGCTTATCAAAAAGAGATAAAAGAAGTCGGCAAGCAACTCGAAGCTGACAGACGCGTCCAAGAGGAATTGACGGCAAAAGCTCAAGAGGCTATGGAAGTCAAGCAGGAAAAAGTTGCCAAGCAGCAGGCAATTATCGACTTGATGGAAAACGACAAGGAAGTTTACGACAGACAATATGATGAAATGATGGCGTCTTCGTCTGAAGTTTCGCGTTTGATTCAAGCAAAGGAAGAAGAGATTCGCCGCAAAGCAGAGGAAGCTCGGCGGCAAGCTCAACAGGCGGGCAACGTCGAATTTCCGGACGGCGGCTATGTCATGCAAAGTTACGGCGGCGGAATGATTTGGCCGATTTCAGGTCCGATAACTTCCGAATTCGGTTGGAGAACGCATCCCATTTTCGGCAGCGCAAGATTCCACAGCGGGCTTGACATCGGCGGCGATTACGGCATGCCGATTCATGCGGCGGCAAGCGGCGTAGTGATTGAGGCAGGTTGGATTGGCGGCTACGGCAACACGATTATGATTGAACACGGCAGCGGCATTGTCACGCTTTACGGGCACAACGAGAGCCTCGCGGTCGGCGTCGGTCAACAAGTCAATCAAGGAGACGTTATCGCCTATTGCGGCTCGACCGGAAACTCAACCGGCCCGCATTGTCACTTTGAAGTAAGAGTCGGCGGCGAACCCGTCAGCCCGTGGGATTATCTCTAGGCGTATTGATAAAAAAAAACGTCAATCGACGTTCCATAAATTCTTCAGCCGGTATTTCATTGCCGCCTCTGCACCTTGCTCGGTCGGCTCGTAATATCGCGCTGAAATTTTTTTATCGGGCAAGTACTGCTGCTTGACGAAATGATTTTCAAAGTCGTGAGGATATTTGTAGCCGACGCCGTGCCCGAAAGTTTTTGCGCCTTTGTAGTGAGTATCGCGAAGATGTTTTGGGACTTCGCCGCGAGTGTCGGCAAGGGCTTTGTCAATCGCAAGATAAGCCGCGTTCGATTTGGGAGCCGCCGCAATGTACGTGACGGCTTGCGCCAAAATGATTCGCGCTTCGGGCAAGCCGACGAATTGAGCAGCTTGAGCCGCCGCGTTCGCCAAAATCAAAGCTTGAGGGTCTGCATTGCCGACATCTTCCGCCGCACAAATTACGATTCGCCGCGCAATGAATTTTAAATCCTCGCCGCCGTCAATCATCTTCGCCAAATAAAAAATCGCCGCGTCCGCGTCCGAGCCTCGCATGCTTTTTATAAACGCGCTTGCCGTGTCAAAGTGATTGTCGCCCTTTTTGTCGTAGCGTCGAATTTTTTCGCCGAGCAATTCGCTCAAATCCTCGACCGTGACTTTTCCCGTGAACGACGCCTGCTCCAAAAGATTCAAAGCCATTCGGGCATCACCGTCCGCGAAGTCCGCGATAATCTCAAGGGCACGTTCCTCGACGGAAAAATTTTCTGCGTCGATTGCACGGCGGAGGATTTTTTTTATGTCGTCGGTCGTGAGCTTTTCGAGGCGAACAATTTTCACGCGGCTGAGGAGCGCGGCGTTGACTTCAAAGAAAGGATTTTCCGTCGTCGCGCCGATTAAAGTTATGCGCCCGTCCTCGACGTATGGCAAAAGAAAATCTTGCTGCCCTTTGTTGAAACGATGAATCTCGTCGATAAAAAGAATCGTCCGCCGCCGATAAAATTTCAGTTGGTCTTGAGCCTCTTTTACAATGCCGCGCAGTTCGGCGATACCCGAAAGAGCCGCGTTGACTTTGACGAAGTTGCTTTCGGTCGTGTTCGCGATAATTTTTGCGAGCGTCGTCTTGCCTGTGCCCGGTGCTCCAAAAAAAATTAATGACGGCGTCTGACCTTGAGCAATCATCTTGCCGAGTGCGCCGCGCAAAATTTTTTCTTGCCCCGCGAAGTCCGATAAAGTTTTCGGTCTCATCCTTTCGGCGAGCGGCTGATATTTTTTTTCGTCATTAATGCTGTCGAATAAATCCATTTGACCTCCTCAAATGTTTGCAAAGATTTTTTGAATCTCTCTTTTAAGTGTCGACCAACGTTTTTGTAGAATAAGGTAATAGTTCTCGTCATTTTTCAAGAAATTTGCCGCTGTCAAGCTTTTATTATTATGCTCGTTATCGTCACGTTTAAATGAGTAAATAGTTACTCCTTCTTCAATAATTGCGCCAAAAAGATTATCCAAAACTGCGTCGTAAGCTTCCGTATAAAGTTTTATCGGCAAAAGAAATTTCATATCGTCGAGATTGCAGAGCATTTTGTAAACATCCGGAGCCGTCGGAGAAGAAATTAACGACGTAATGTCTTTGTCTGTGAAGTTGCCTTGATGATACCTTGCTGCAAGAGCCGTGAACGCAATACAAATTGTTCGTGAAATATGTGCAAAAGAAATTCGGTCGGAGGCGTCGGGAAAATCTTTATTCTCTCTGTCAAACTTGGGCAGAAAATTTTTAATAAAATAATAATCTATGTAAAGCAATTCCTTGCAGATTTGGGCAACCTGTGACTGATTTCCGTTGAAAATTGGATCGTAGTATTCCGGAGAATATACAGTTGAAGGCTTTGACCTGCTTTTACAGGGGAGCTGAAATATTGCCGCCATACACAATTTACCTATGTCAAGCAATTTGGTATGCAGGTAAGAATCAACAAATTGCCCTTGAATTTTTTCACCGCGTTTGGTTTGATAAAATATTCCGATTGCACGCATTGATTGTGCGAAACTGCGCTGTTCGGGGGCATTGGCTTTTAAATCAGCATCTTTAATCGGCTTTTGAGCGTTAGCGGCTTTAGCAATTTCCAGACTGAAAATATTTTTCTCTTTTTCTGTTGTGCCCAAAGTTTTTATAATCTTACATGAAAGCCAAAAATCCTTCGGACTTTTACTTTTGTCAATCACATAGGTCGT
>CAMVAG010000159.1 GCA_947165405.1 uncultured Selenomonadales bacterium | reverse complement strand
AGGCTTTCCGCCCGAAAATTTTAAGATAGTGTATCGAATGAAATTGGAAGCGAACAGTTGACAGCGGGAGTTGAAAATTTATGGCAAGACCACTTTCATTGCTGGAAAGATTGGGCGGCAACAAGGAAGAGAAAAAGCCGACACCCGAACGCCCGCGCTTAACAAAACCCGAAGTAAAACATCACACTCCGACGCCGCAACAAACCTACACGGAAAAGCAACTTCAACAGGAACGCGAGGCACATGTCGAGGCGTCATCCTTCGCGGGCAGGCGTGCGCTGACTTCCAAAAGCGACGTGATTCAAGAACTCAAGCTTGCAGTTCACCGCCGCATAGTCGACGAAATGACGCCCGAAGAACAGCAAATTTTGATGCGCGGCGAAGAGGCTCGTGACCAGATAAAAAATATCATTTCGGTTTACAGCAACCGCGAAATGGCAGAGGGAACTTACACCCTTTCACGCGGCGAAAGAAATCAGCTCGTCGACGACATAAGCAACGAACTTTTGGGCTTGGGTCCTTTGGAATCGCTTCTTCAAAACGACAGCATAACCGAAATCATGGTAAACGGGCCGAAGCAGATTTTCATTGAGCAGAAAGGCAAGCTCAAGCTGACGGACGTGCACTTTTACGACAACGCGCACTTGATGAATATCATTGAAAGAATTTTGACGCCGCTCGGTCGTCGTGTCGATGAATCAAGCCCGCTGGTCGACGCAAGGTTGGCTGACGGCTCCCGCGTCAATATCATAATCCCGCCGCTGTCATTGGTCGGCCCCACCGTCACGATAAGAAAATTTTCAAAAAAGGCTCTGTCGATTCAAGACCTTGTCAATTTCGGCACGTTGAGCGAGGACATGGGATTTTTCCTCGATGCCTGCGTTAAAGCTCGGCTGAATATTTTGGTAAGCGGCGGCACGGGCTCCGGCAAGACGACAACTTTAAATGTGCTCTCTTCGTTCATACCGGAAACAGACAGAATCGTGACGATTGAAGACGCGGCGGAACTTCGACTTCAACAAACGCATGTCGTGACTTTGGAAAGCCGCCCGCCAAACTTGGAAGGACACGGCGCGATAACAATCCGCGACCTCGTGAAGAATGCTTTGCGTATGAGACCCGATAGAATTATTGTCGGTGAGGTTCGTGCGGGCGAGGCTCTTGACATGTTGCAGGCAATGAATACCGGTCACGACGGCTCCTTGACGACCGCCCACGCCAATACTCCCCGCGACGTTTTGAGCCGCCTTGAGACAATGGTTTTGATGGCAGGCATGGAACTTCCCGTCCGCGCAGTGAGGACTCAAGTTTCGTCGGCGATTGATTTAATCCTCCAGCAGTCGAGAATTCGTGACGGCTCAAGAAAAATCACATACATTACTGAAGTGCAGGGCATGGAAGGCGACACAATTATTTTGCAAGATTTATTTCGATACGTGCAGGATAGAATCGACGAACGTGGAAAATCTATAGGGCATTTCGAAAGCATGGGGCTCATGCCGAATTTCATGGACAAGTTCCAAATGAACGGCATCGACTTGCCGAAATCATTTTTCACCAGCGGACGAGAGTTTTAACAATTGGGAATTGGGAATTGGGAATTGAGATTCGTTTTTTAATTCCCGATTGTTCAAGAGGTGGGTTTTAATGGTTTTTATCGTCGCGTTGATTGCGTCGTTGCTGTGGTTTATCTTAATCTTCGCGCTTTTTTATTCGAGACGAACCCCCGAAGCAGAACTGCGAAAACGTTTGAACGAAATGATTTTGCAGGCAGAGGCAGAACGCGCCAAAAATCCCAAGAAGAAAAAAAACAAGACACCGACCGCCGTCGAGATGCAACCGAACGCCAACACTCAAGCCGCGCCGCGCAACAAAAATTCTCTCAAAGAACGCGTGCTTCAACCGATTATGACAGCGATAGAAGAACGCTTTCAAAAGTTCGCGCCGGAAGAAATTAAAATGCAACTGGAAGATAAAATCTTTCGTGCGGGCAAGACGGGCGTTTGGAGTGTCAAGCGGCTGATAACCATTTGGGGTTTTTCGATTGTCGGCAGCACATTTCTGGGCTTTTTAATGGTCAGCGGGATGATGATTCACCCCGTTCAACAGCTTTTCTTTGTCATACTGTTTATGTTCGCGGGTGCGGCGATTCCGTTTGTCGTGCTCAATTCCAAAATTCGACAGCGGCAAAAAAGTATTCGCAAGCAGTTGCCCGAATTTCTCGATATTCTGTGCGTGAGCGTTCAGGCGGGTTTGTCCTTCGACGGCGCAATCGGCAAAATGGTAAAGCGCATGAAAGGGCCGCTTATCGACGAATTCAAACGCATGCAAAACGACGTGGCACTCGGCATGACTCATCAATACGCGCTGACAAATTTGGCGAAACGTTGCGACTTGGAAGAAGTTTATTTGTTTACGACCTCGGTAATTCAGGCGGAAAAATTGGGCACGAGCATGACGCGGACGCTTAAAGTTCAAGCGGACAACATGCGCGACCGTCACCGCCAATATGTAAAAGGAGAGGCTTTAAAAGCTCCCGTCAAGATTATTTTCCCAATGGTTCTTTTTATTTTCCCGTCAATATTTGTCGTTCTTCTCTATCCCGCAATAGTTTCACTCGTAAGAGCTTTTGGCGGATAATTCGGGATTGAAATTATGGAAATAAACAAGGGTATTCGGGCGAAACTTTTTTTGCTGTTCGTAGCAATAGGAGCGGTCCCTTTTATTATTCTCGTCACTGTCACCTCATTCAACAGCATTTCCGATTTGGAAAGCAGCATAAAGAAAAACAGTTTGCTCCGAAATGCCGTTATTTCCGAGCACATAACAGAGCTGATAGAAAAAAATCAAGCCGTGTTGCAGTCGCTTGCCATGAGTCCGACCATAATCAATTATCTTAAAGAACCGACGAATGAGGAGCGGCACAACTACGTTTCAAAATTGTTGAACGACACGGACAGCATCTTCGACGA
This sequence comes from uncultured Selenomonadales bacterium, assembly GCA_947165405.1. Classification (GTDB taxonomy): domain Bacteria; phylum Bacillota; class Negativicutes; order Selenomonadales; family Selenomonadaceae; genus Quinella. The sequence goes on along the minus strand of CAMVAG010000159.1, from coordinate 1,495 downwards.
CAATAACCTCACGGCTTTGACGGGGGCTGACGGCTGGCAACTGATTCGCTCCGACGGTTCGCCGCTTGTAAACTTGCAGAATCGTCAACACTTCCAAGAGGCAATGAAAGGCAGGACTTACGTCTCCGATATTATCTCCAGCATGTCGACCGGCAAAATGATTGTCGTTATGGAAGTGCCGGTGCTCGACGAGGACGGCAACCCTATCGGCATGTTGCAGAGAAATTTTAATCTTGTAGCCCTGCAAGAATACGTTCAGAATTTTGACGAGAACGAAATTTACGTTATCATAATGGATCGCACGGGGCGCATTATCGCCAACTCCGAAAACATTTCGGGCGTAGGCAGCAGGTATGCGCTTGACAATGACTACAAATTTATTTTGGACAGGATTTATAACAGCAGCGGCGTCATTCAGCTTGAAGTGAACGGAGAGGATTCCCTTGCCGCTTATTCGCGAAATTTGAATACGGGTTGGATGATTATCACCTTTCGCCCTTATCATTACATTATGGATCAAGTCTACGACACCGCAATTAAATCGATTATATTCGGTTTGGCCATGCTGTTTGTCGGGACGTTGGTTGCTTACTTTTTGACGATTCATGTTACAAAGCCGATAATAGATTTGACAAATGTCGTTGAAGACGTTATGAGCGGAAAAAATTCCGTTGAAAAAATTGAAGTCTCTACCAATGACGAGCTGGGGCAAATGGCGGCGGCTTTCAATAAAATTCGTTCCGAGCGCGACGCCTTTCAACTTGAATCCGAGCTTGACAAGTTGACCGGGCTTTTCAATAAAAAAACTATGGAAAACCTCTGCAAGATGAAGCTCAAGACTTTCAACGAGAACGAAAACGCTAATATCTTCATGGCACTTTATGTGATTGATTTGGATCACTTTAAGGAAGTCAATGACTTGTTGGGGCATCAATTCGGCGACAAAGTGCTCGTTGAGTTTTCAAAAAATTTGAGTAAAATTTTCCGAACAAACGATTGTGTCGGACGCTTCGGCGGCGACGAATTTGTCATTATCGTCGACAGCTTGCCCAATACGGAAATCGTCATACGCAAGGCAGAGCAAATCAGACAGATTGCGCTCAATCTGACGGTCGAAGGAAAAAGGAAATTTGTCACGGCGAGTATCGGCATTGCGATTGCTCCGCAGAACGGGCGCGACTACGACACTTTATTTGCGGCGGCTGACAAAGCGGTTTATCACGTCAAGAATCACGGCAAGAACGGCTACTATTGCGAGCTGTTCGATGAGGAAAATAAAGACTGAAAAAATAAAACCTGCGCGAGCAGGTTATTTTTTTTTACTTAAAACACCGCCTCGACCAAGACGAATGCGCCCGCGCCGATTGCTGCCGTTATCGGAATTGTCATGCCCCAAGCTTTGACCATCTGCCGAGCCACGCCCCAACGCACAGCATTTATTCTTTTGGCTGTTCCCACGCCCATTATCGAGCCGGACACTACATGCGTCGTCGAA
>CAMVAG010000158.1 GCA_947165405.1 uncultured Selenomonadales bacterium | reverse complement strand
GCGGCAAGTATACTGGCGCGGGAGGGATTTATTTTGATAGTTTCATGGAACACGACGAACGCTTGCAACATGTATTGTGCCCACTGCTACCGCGACGCCGGCTGCAAAGCTGCAGAAGAACTTTCAACCGCCGAAGCCAAAGAGCTTTTGAATCAGATTGCCCGCGCAGGTTTCAAGATAATGATTTTTTCCGGCGGCGAACCTCTGATGCGCCCCGACATTTTGGAGCTTGTCGAACACGCAACACGTTTGAAATTAATTGCGGTCTTCGGCACGAACGGAACCTTGATAACTTCGCAAATGGCAAAAGATTTAAAAGCGGCGGGCGCAAAAGGCATGGGCATATCGCTTGACTCACTCGACGCACAAAAGCACGATAAATTTCGGTCGTTCGCGGGCGCGTGGCAGGGCGCAGTCGACGGCATGAAAAATTGTTTGGCGGCGGGCTTGCCCTTCCAAATTCACACGACGGTAATGGATTGGAATCAACACGAGCTGGAGGCTTTGACCGACTTCGCGGTTGAAATCGGAGCAAAGGCGCATCACTTTTTCTTCCTTGTGCCGACGGGACGAGCCAAGACGATTGAAGAAGAATCTTTGCGCGCCGAAGGTTACGAAAAAGTTTTGACGCGAATCATGCGCAAGCAACAGGAAGTTTCAATCGAACTCAAGCCGACGTGCGCGCCGCAATTTTTGAGGATAGCCGACCAACTGGGCATGAAGTTGCGATTTAAGCGCGGGTGTTTGGCGGGCTTGAGCTATTGCATAATCAGTCCGCGAGGCAAAGTTCAACCGTGCGCCTATCTGAACATGGAACTTGGCGACGTTCGCGAAACGCCCTTCGATGAAATTTGGAAGTCGAATAAAATTTTGCAACGGCTTCGGACGCTTGACTACAGCGGGAATTGCGGCGGCTGCAAATACAAAAACAAATGCGGCGGCTGTCGTGCGCGGGCGGCTTGCTACAACGGCGGCGACTTCATGAGCGGCGAACCTTGGTGCAATTTTAATGGAGGCGTTCCTCATGAGTGACATCACGAGCTTTGACGGCGAATACGATTTTCTAAGCAACTTCTATAACGTTCCCGTGAAGTACGGCTATTTGGTTTTCGGCAATGCGGAGGCGGCTTATCAGGCGCAAAAGTCGACGGACGACGATGAAATTTTCGAGTTCACGAAATACAATGCCGGCAAAGCAAAACGCATGGGGCGCAAGGTCGAACTTCGCGACGATTGGGAAAAAGTCAAAGTTGAAGTCATGCGGGATGTTGTCTTCGCGAAATTTTTTCAGAACCCCGAACTTGCCGAACGCCTGCTTGCAACCGGCGACGATAATTTAATCGAAGGAAATAATTGGCACGATACTTTTTGGGGCGTCGATTCTGAAACGGGCGAAGGTCAAAACATGCTCGGAAAAATTTTGATGGAAATTCGCGCCGAACTCAAGCACCCCGAAATAAAACTTGAGGACAATAAAAATTTTTGGCTCACGCGTCTCGCCGCGCCCGAAGTCGTTCATTTCGATTGGGTTCCGACGAGGAAAACTTTTTGTTGGAATTTGCCGGGCGATAAAGAGATTCGTTTGTCTTTCGAACGGTTTTACAAAATCAGGCGCGACGAAGCCGACGCTGAAGAACACATGGGCATTGAGGATTGCACTTGGTATTTTCACGGCAGAACGTTTTGCGATTTGGATTTTCTTCTCGGCAAAGAGGTCAAGACTTTGTACGCGGACAGCCACACCATTCAAAAAATCAAGGCTTACGACGACGGCAAGAAATTTTTTTATCAAGCCGAAAAGATTCCGACGTTTGACGAATTCGACGGCGAATGGGACAGCGTAAATGAATTTGTGATTTTCCGTGACGATAGGGGCGTTAATCTTCTGCAAGGCAAGCACGGCTGGAAAATTCCCGAGATATTAATTTTCACGGGGCTGAAAAATTCCGAGCCGCAACTTGAAAAAATCCTCAAGCTCCTCGATTGATTGAAGTCAAAAAAAAATCGCCCGCCGAAAATTTTTTTGTCGAGGCGATATTTTTTTACTTGAAACGAATTTGTAAGTTGAGGTCGATGTAAAAATCCCCCCCCCCGAAATTTCACCGAAATTGTGACGATTTGGAACGGGAGTATCGAGGCGCGTGTTGTTGAGCAGATAAGTTTCAAAGTCATCGTAATTTCGCAGAGGATACAGCACAATTTCGGCATTGCGTTTGACGACGATACAACCGCCTTCTGCCTCATTGCGACAGTTCCATTCTTTGGCGGGTCGCAAGCCCAAAGCAACCGCGCAGAGAAATTTTTTTATCTTGTGGCGATAATAATTTTCGGCACGGACATTCAGCGGGTTGCGTTTTTCAAGTTCCGTAGCCAACTCCGCGCAATCGCTGATTCGTTCGACGTAGTAAAGCTTGACAGCCTCGCCCAAAATTTTTTCCATGTTCGAATCGACCAAGCTCAAGTTGTCGGCGAAAGTTTTTTTGCAGACCGAATCAAATTCGAGGCGCGGAATTTTTTCAAGGCGGTCTTTAATTTTCGTGCGCGTTTCGATTGAGTTAATTTTTTCGGCAAGCGCGGCATCGACACCGAAAACTTTAAAGCGGAAGTTTGTATTTTCTTTCGAGGCATTGAACAGAGTCGGCGGGCTGCCCAAGTAAGATTTAATTGAATAACCGCTGATTGTGTCGAAGGTTGTCGGAGCGTCATGAATCGTCAACCTTATGTCCGCCTTCTTGTTTGAAGGGGATTTAAGTGTCTTTAAGCCGAGCGTTTGCATAATTTCTTTCGCGCCGTCAATTTCAAATGAAAGACCTCTGCCGCATTGTATCCCGTGCAAAATTTTTTCCGCCATCGTTGCAAGTTCGGTCGCCGATTTTCTCCAAATGCGGTCGCCGTTTTGACAGCGTTCGACGAAATTTTTTTCTCTCCGAAATTCCAACTTGAAGCCGGAAACATCTTCGCGGAAGACTTTCAAGACCGGCAAGGCATGATTCTCCGCGTTAATCTTTCCTTCGGCAAGAATTTTCAGCAACGCGTAAAGTTCGCTCCACTCGCCTTTGTTGAATGCCATAGGTTCAAGCACGCTCCTTATCTCTTGCGCAATCGCCTCGACGACGTTAATCGAAACCGCGTTGCCGAATTGTTTGTAAAGTTGAGTGTCGGGCAGAATCAATCGGAAGTCGTCGGGGAAGCCTTGAAGTCTTGCCCATTCGCGAGGCGTGAGCTTGCGGATATTTTCCAAGTTAATCGCGCCTTTGATTTTTGTCGTCGGGATTGTTGAGTGAGCGCGTTCGTCGACGATTAAATTTCTTTCGCGACCCATGCCGCCGCAGACCAAAGCATTTGCCACGCCGTCCAAGTCTTTGACCTCGTAGCCGAAGCCGTTGCCTGCCGCCTCGTGACGTGCCCTGTGCTTGCGAAGCGTCTCAAGATAAACGTCGCTCAAATAATATTTCGAGGCAATCGGCGCGCATTCGAGGATGTCGCGAATCGAATAACTTTCATCTCTCGGCGCGGGGAAAGAAAAATTTTCGGGCGCGATGTCATTTCGGAAGCAGACGATGTAAATCCGCTCACGATTTTGCGCAAGCCCGAAGTCTCTGCTGTTCAAGACCTTGTGAAAAATTTTGTAGCCGATTTGCTCAAAGGCGTTGCAAATAATTTTGAACGTGCGCCCTTTGTCGTGATTGACCAGCCCTTTGACGTTTTCGCAAAAAATAATTTTCGGCTTGTGCCAATCGCAAATCCTCACAACGTCAAGAAAGAGCGTGCCTCGACAAGTCCCGTGATAATCGTCGTCGAAGCCTGCGCGGTGCCCGGCGATTGAAAAAGCTTGACAAGGAAAACCCGCGAGGCAAATATCGAACGGCGGAATTTTTTCGGCGGGAATTTTTGTAATGTCTCCGTAAATCTTCAAAGCGTCGGAAAAATTTTCGGCGTAGGTCTTTCGGGCGAACTTGTCAATTTCGCTGACAAAAACTGTTTCGGCGTCGGCTCCAAAAATATTTTCAAAGGCAAGCCGAATCCCGCCGATGCCCGCGAACAAATCAATCATCTTGTACACTTGTCCGCCTCCGATTTTTTTTGAGCGATGGTCTCCGCGATAATCCTGACGCAACCCTCGACGTTCTTTTTTATCTCCTTGCCGAAGAAACGCAAAACCGTCCAGCCTTCCGCCGCCAAGTGTTCGTTGACTTCGCGGTCGCGAGCCATGTTGCGTTCAATCTTCGGTATCCAAAATTCTTGGCGGCTTTTGAAATCGTGCTTGCGATTTTCCCAATCGTAGCCGTGCCAAAATTCCGAATCGCAGAAGACGGCAATCTTCAAGCGCAGAAAAACCACGTCGGGGCAACCGAAAACTTTGCGAACATTTTTTCGATAGCGGAAGCCCGCCTGCCACAGTGCCCGCCGCAATTTTAATTCAATCTGCGAATCTTTGTTGCGAACGTGTTGCATGTTCTTGCGCCGTTGAG
>CAMVAG010000157.1 GCA_947165405.1 uncultured Selenomonadales bacterium | reverse complement strand
ATGTTGACGGGCGAACGCGAAAAACTTTTGCACCTTGAAGACACATTGCATGAGCGCGTTGTCGGTCAAGACGAGGCTGTTAAAGTTGTCAGCGAGGCTATCCTCCGTGCCCGCGCAGGCATCAAAGACCCCAATCGCCCAATCGGCTCTTTTATATTCTTGGGACCTACGGGCGTCGGCAAAACCGAATTGGCCAAGACTTTGGCGGAAGCTCTCTTCGACGACGAACGCAGTATCATTCGCGTTGACATGAGCGAATACATGGAAAAGCACACGGTCGCAAGATTAATCGGCGCGCCTCCCGGTTATGTCGGCTATGACGAGGGCGGGCAACTCACCGAAGCCGTCCGCCGCAGACCCTACAGCGTGATTCTGCTTGATGAAATCGAAAAAGCTCACCGCGATATTTTCAACGTCTTGTTGCAGATTCTTGACGACGGCAGATTGACGGACGGCAAAGGTCGCGTCGTGAATTTCAAAAACACCGTTATCATCATGACGAGCAATCTCGGTTCGCAGGAAATCCTCACGCGCGCGAAAATCGGTTTTATCACGAACAAAGCTTTTGCCGAAGCCGAATCGATTATCAAAGACTTGCTGAAAAATTATTTCCGCCCCGAATTCCTCAACCGCATTGATGACATTGTCGTTTTCAAGTCGCTGGCAAAAGACCAAGTCAAAGCCATTGCTCAAATCCTCCTCAAAAATCTTAGTGAACGTCTTGAAAAACAAATCAACGTTCAGCTCACGTGGAGTGATTCGGCAGTCGAGGCTCTTGCAAGTCAAGGCTTCGATGCAAACTTCGGAGCGCGTCCGTTGAAGAGGCTTTTGACTCACACGGTCGAAACGGAGCTTAGCAAGAAAATTATTTCCGGCGAAGTCAAAGACGGCGACACCGTTGAAATCGATTTTGACGGTAAGCAATTCACCTTCAATCCGAAAATTAATCTTGAGAAATAAATCATCTCCTTATAAAAAATTTATCCCCGTCGAAAAAAATCGGCGGGGAAATTTTTTGCTTGAGCGGCAGATTGTTAAAGCGGCTCACTTATGATAAAATTCGCCAAAAGAATTTTTGGAAGGCGGAGAATCATGATTAAAGATTATTACAGTTCGCTTGCTCGACAAGCCGTGAATGACGAAGAGGCTTTCGAGGAACTCTACGAATATTTTTTCCCGCGTGTCTATAATTTTATTTTTGCGCGGCTGAAAAATGTCGCGGACGCCGACGACGTGACGAGCACAACTTTCATGAAGATGAATGAAAATCTTGCAAGCTACGACCCCGACAAAGCCGCCTTTTCGACGTGGCTTTTCCGAATCGCAAACAACGCGATAATCGACCACACGCGCCGCGCTTCCAATTCTCAAGAGAGTGAGTGGGAAGAATTTTTCGACCCCGCCGCGCCCGAAACTCAAGAGCCGGAACAACAAATGATTAACAGCGAAACGAGTCGCGAACTTTTGGCGGCACTTGACAAGCTCAACGAACGCGAGCGGCGAATTATCGAGCTGAGGTATTGGGGCGAACAGAACACGCGGACAATCGCCGAAATTTTATCGATGAGCGAAAGCAATGTTCGCGTGACGCTCCACCGCACTCTTGAAAAGTTGAAAAAATTTTTGGGCGAAGTGTAACGAAATCGACGCGACAACGTATAAGTTTTAGAAAATGATTAAGGAGTGATTGAAATGACATTGGAAGATAGATTTTTTCAAACGGACTTTTCTCAATTCAGCAATGTCAAGGAAAGTCTCTTGTTGCGCTTGAAACTTCGACGCCGAACAATCAGCGAGGAAATGTCTCTTGAAGAACTGGATGAAGTCGCTGCAGCAGGTACGCCGCTCAAAAAATACGACTCCACAGATTTAAACGTTAAGAATTAAATTCGGCAATAATTTCTAATTCCTCATTCCTAATTCCTAATTATTTCAAGCTTGCGTTCGCGAAAAGTCACGGGCGTCAAGTCAAGTTCTTGAATAAAATCCAAAGCGCGCTTAAAATAATTTCCGATTGCCGCGACTTTGTGGGCGTCCGAACCGATTGTGACGAATCGCCCGCCAAGTTCGCGGTATTTTTTATAGACGGGCACAAGCTCCTCGATTGCGCCGGCATTGAAAAATCTTCGCGTGTTGAGTTCCAAAACTTTTTCGCGTTCGACGATAATCCTCAAGACCTCGTCAATTTCTTTTTTGAAAGTCGGGTAATCAATTTCGGGATTGTCGTAGGGCGCGGCGCGGCAAATGTAATCGATATGCCCGGCGGCGTCGAAATCGGCAAGCGAAAATTCTTCCGCCATCTGTTGAAAATATTTTTTGTAAGCCGTCGCCTTGTCCTTGCCGGCGTAGAAATCGGGATAGTAAATGTCGAAGTCGTCGACGAGGTGAATCGAACCGATAACGAAATCAAAATCAGCCGCCGCGATAAATTTTTCGTTGGCAGAGCGCGCAAATTTCCTCAAGCCGACCTCGACACCGAGCCGAACACTTGACCCGCGAAAATTTTTGTATTCGTTCATGTATTCGGTCGCGTCGAAAGAAAATTTTTTGCCGTCAAGCTCCAAGCCGTAATCGAAATGCTCCGTGAACACCACGCCCAAATTTAAATCGTTCGCTTTGGCAATCGCCTCGACCGCCGCCATTTGAGAATCCGCAGAAAATTTCGTGTGCATGTGTGAATCAAAAATCATTCGTCGTCGTCCTCGTCGTGGTGGTGAAAAATCTCCTTGCCGCGAATGTCTTTAATCGCTTGAGCAACATCCTCCGCGCCGTAAATCGCCGAGCCTGCAACCAAAACATTTGCGCCCATTTCTCTGACGGCTTCGGAAGTTTCGGCGTTAATGCCTCCGTCGACTTCGATATCGCATTCGGTTTCCATCTCTTCAATCATGTGATAGAGCATGTGAATTTTCCCAAGCTGCGACTCGATAAATTTCTGTCCGCCGTAGCCGGGATTGACCGTCATAATCAAAATCATGTCGGCGTCTTCGACAAGCTCCTCAATCGCGGAAAGTGAAGTGCCGGGATTGAGCGCGACGCCCGCCTTGCAACCAAGCTCGTGAATTTTTTGAATCACTCTGTGCGGATGTTTCGTTGCCTCGACGTGGAAAGTTATGATGTCCGCGCCCGCCGCCGCAAAACTTTCAAGCTGCGTTTCGGGGTGTTCAACCATCAAGTGAACGTCCAAAACCGCGTCCGTGACTTTGCGCAAGCTCTTCACGACGCCGGCACCGATTGTAATTTCCGGCACAAACGTCCCGTCCATAACGTCAATGTGAATGTATTCCGCGCCCGCCGCCGCAACTTTTTTAACCTCGTCGGCAAGGTGTGCAAAGTCCGCCGAGAGTATCGACGGCGCAATTATTGTTGACATAATTTCAGCCTCCTTTATCTGCCTTTTGATTCGGTCAACGAAAAATTTTTCCTGCAAAAAAATCCCCGATTCGCAGTCGAGGATTTTTTCTTGCCGCGATAAAAATTTTTTTGTAAAATTATTTTGCAGCGAGACCCTCCCGCAGAAGGAGGTGAATACCGTGGTTACTATGTTCATAGCGACCGTCGCAGCAAATGTCGTATCAGGCGTGAGTCTGTACTTCATCTGCAAGTGGCTGGACAGGCATTTTAAATAACAGACAGCCCGATAGTTATCATTACGCTATAAAATGAAATACGTTGAGAAACGTTTGAACCCCGATCGCGACTCGGGGTTCTTTTTTGCGGCTATGCCGTGATTACTATGTGTAAGGTTTATCAATTTGACGATTAAAATATATCACGCAATCAAAAATTTTTCAAGCTCTACCGAAAATATTTCGTCACAAGCTCCTCGCGCTCTCGAATCAAATTTTCTTTTTGTTGCCTCGCATTTTCTTTCCGCGCCTCGCAAACTCTGACATACGCCGCAAATTCTTCCTGCAACTCAAGCGGCGGCAACGGAATAACAGTTCGCCCGATGCTTTGTTTGTTCAGCGTGATTCCTTTGACTGCCTGCATTTGTCCGCTGCTCCAATCGCGCCGTTGAAAATAAATGCGAAGATAATCCGCGTCGAAAAAATTTTTCGTCTTGCAAAGAAAAGCAACAATCGCCTCGTTCGTGTAAATCGCTTCAGACGTTATTGCCGTCCTGCCGATTGTCAGCTTGAAACTCATGATTACGGTATTAGCCGGAACAATTTTTATTCCGCTCTCTTCTACCGCCGCTTGTGAAATTTTTTCTTCGGTCTCGCCCGTAAATCTGTCGTATTTTCCCAAGTCGCCGACCGAAATCCATTTATAAATTCCGTCGCGCCAATAGTCGAAATTGTCCCGTGCAGGTGTCTTGCCGATTTGTAAATCGAACAGCTCATTAATCGTTCGCGTCTCAAAATTTTTCCCGTCGAACAGCGCGGCGAACTTTGCTTGAATATCGGCGTCGAGTTGTTGAATATTTTTTTCGAGGGAATCAAGTTGCGTGTCGAGGGCTTTGAAGTCTTCAACGATTTTAATTTGAATATCGGCGGGCGGCAA
>CAMVAG010000156.1 GCA_947165405.1 uncultured Selenomonadales bacterium | reverse complement strand
GGCGGATTGATGAAGATAATCCATTTGATGTCGGGATTATTTAAATCGGCGCGGAGCTTTTCGGGCAATTTGTTTTCGTCGTCGTTGAGGTAGTCGTATTGGAAGACGGTCGCGGCTTTGAAGGCTTGCTTGCAATAATTGGCGTCGTCTTCGAGGAGCGTGGAGATGTAACAAAATTGGAAAGCGTCTTCGGGCAAGTCGTATTCGAGATTGCCTGTGCCCGCCGCCATATCCCAGAGGCGAAAGTTTTTATCGAGCCACCACTGCCCGACGGTTCGCGAAAGATAATCGAGAGCTTTATCGGCAAAGCGGAGGGGCGTGTAAAATTCGCCGGTGAAACGACGCAGCGGAGTTTCGGTGAGCCTGTCCATCTTCTGACGAATGGCAACGATTTCGCGAGCGGAAGAAATTTTTTCGTAGTGGTTCCAAAAATTTTTGTAGTCGACGGGATTGATAAGCTTTTCGATACGTTCGCCGCCGGTCATGCGGAAGAGAACGCTTGTATCGTCGACGAGCGAGGACTTGCCGCGTTCTATGTCGGTTATGAAATATTCGGAAGGCTTGCGCCCGTTTTCGACCGCCTCGCCGAAGAGACTTTTCCAGTAGATAAAAATTTGATAGAAATTATTTTCGTTAATCTCTTTCTTGAGGTTGAAAAGCGAGGATTGCCGCTTGCGAGTTTTTTCAATGAGCGTGGCGAAAGCAATTTCGGATTCAATCAACGAGAAATCGTAGACTTGAGCGGCTTGAATAATTTCGGATGCTTCGAGGTCGGCGACAAGTTTCTTGCACGGCGAAGAAGGTTTCAAATCCCAATCGTAGCTTTGATTTTCGTAGAAGGCGGCAAAAATTTCTGTCGGGAAGAAGACGGCGAAATTTTTTGTGACGACGCAAATATTTTGACTGAGGACGCGCTCGTCCTTGCCGAATTTCAATCTGTAAATGTAATAGAGAGCTTGAGCGATGCACTTGGCGCGTTCGTGAGGATTTTTGAGCGGCTTGTCAAGTTTGAACTCAAAAAGAATTTGTTCGGTGTAAAGGTCAACGCGATTTTTTGTTGAAAAGGGCAGGTCGAATTTTTTCACGAACAAATGCTTGACTTCTTCTTCGGTCTCGGCTTGCGCAAGAATTTGGGATAGATATTTCATGAAATCACCTCCGCGCCGAAAAATTTTTCAGTTCGACATAATTTTTTTCAGCAAGTCCATATTCAGATTTTCGCGGACGATTCGGGCAAGTCGTTCGTAATTTTTTTGTTTCTCTGCGAGGACGTTGCGAATCGATTCGATCGGCGGAAGATTTTTTTTCAAGCGGACGGCGTTCAAAAATTTTCGTCTGAAGTCGTCGTTATCAAAAATGCCGTGAACGTAAGTGCCGAAAACATTTCCCGCCGAAATAATTTTTTGCCCGCGCAAATTTGATTCGCCCGCATGAATTTCGTAGCCGTCAAGATTTTTGCTTGCGATTCGCCTGCCCAAGAATTCAAAATCGATTTCGGGGAGCGTGACTTGCCGCGTGAACTTTTCGGCGGTGAAAGTCGTTTCAATCGGCAAGAGCCTCAAGCCGTCAAGTTCGGTGTGATTCGATTCGGTCTTGAGCGGGTCAAAAATTTTTTCGCCGAGCATTTGAAAACCGCCGCATATCCCGACGACCGCCGCGCCTGCTGCCGCACGTTGCAAAATTTTTTCGGCAAAGTGATTTTCGCGCAGAGCAATCAAATCTTCCGAAGTGTTCTTGCTTCCCGGCAAAATAATCACGTCCGCCGCGTCGAGTTCGGAGGGTTGCGTCGCGTAGAAAAGATTGACATCAGCCTCGCCCGCCAAGCTGTCAAAGTCCGTGAAGTTGGAAAGCTTGCCGAGCCGAATCACTGCGATTGAAATTTCGCCGCCCGAAGAAATTTTGTCGTCTAGGGAAACGCTGTCCTCGTCGTCGATACCGAGCTTGTCGATAAACGGAACGACACCGAGCACGGGCTTTGATGTCTTGCGTTCCAAAAAATCTACGGCGGGCAAAAATAAATTCACGTCGCCGCGAAATTTATTAATCACGAGCCCTTTGACCAAATCGCGTTCGTCGTCGTCGAGCAGTTCCAAAGTCCCGACGATTGACGCCAAGCAACCGCCTCTGTCGATATCGGCAACGAGAATCACGGGGGCGTTTAAAAATTTTGCAACGCGCATGTTTACAATGTCGTTTGCTTTGAGGTTGACTTCGGCAGGAGAGCCGGCGCCTTCGATTATGATTGTGTCGAATTCGGCGGAAAGTTTTTTCAAAGCCGCCTTGACTGCCTCGAACGCCTTCAACGAGTAGCCTTGATGATAAGCCGCCGCGCTCATGACGCCGATTGCCCGCCCGTTGATTATGACTTGCGAAGTTTGATTGCCCGTCGGCTTGAGCAAAACCGGATTCATTTCGACACGCGGTAAAATATTTGCCGCCTCTGCCTGCGCCACTTGAGCACGTCCCATTTCCAAACCGTCAGCCGTCACGAAAGAATTCAACGCCATGTTTTGCGCTTTGAAAGGTGCCACGCGTCGACCTTCCCGAAAAAAAATTCTGCACAGCGCGGCAGTCAAAATGCTCTTGCCGACGTGTGAGCTTGTCCCTTGAAACATTAAATATTTTGTCATTGTCTCATAACCTTTTCAAACTTAAAAAAATAATCGCCGCCCGGAAAATCATCTTCGGGCGGTTGCTCGTCATGCGGGTCTTTGTGATGCGGATTGAAAAATTCGACAGCATGAAAGCCGCACTTGTTGATATAAAAATGCAAGTTGCGTTTCTCGAAGTAAGGCGTGCAAGTTTCCCAAGTTTTTGTTTCGGGATAAAGTTTTTCAATCGCTTGCCACGCCGCCGCGCCGATTCCTTTGCCGTGACTGTCGACTTTGACATAAAGCAGCAATAATTCGTTGTGATTGTTCGGGCGAATTTTCAAAACGGTGCCGCCGACAATTTCTCCGCCGCTTACAATGTCAAAAACTTTCGCGCCTTCCTCCGCAAAAGATTTCTCAACGTCTTCGCGAGGGATAACCTCCTTGCCGTCGTCGCCGTATTCCTCAACCACAGCCTTCTTGAACGCCGCTTGAATGTTCACGATAAAATTTTCCTTGTCAAGCGTCGGGACAAGTTCAACGGTCACAAAATCACCTCATAACTTTTTCCATTGCCAAATAAAAATCTTCCTTGCCGTAAATCGAAAAGGCAACGAAGCCGCACTTGTTGAGATAGAAATGCAAATTGCGCCTGTCGAGCCAAGAGGTCGACGTGTACCAAACTTTTGTATCGGGAAAAAATTTTTCAATCGCCTGCCACGCCGCGAAGCCCAAGCCTTGATTGCGAAAGTCCTCCTTGACGAAGAACAGCGACAATTTATTTCGTTGCGTCTCAACGTTGATAATCAAGACTGCGCCGCCGACGATTTCTTTATCGGCGAGGATGTCCAAGAGCGTGGCATTCGACCGCTTAAAAATTTTCGGCAAGTCCTCGCGGCGAAATTTTTCCGTGCCGTCAGCCTGCCGAAAAGCCTCTTGCAAGTTGTCGATAAAATTTTCCTCGTCAAGCGTCGGGACAAGCTCAACGGTCACAATCTTTCCTCCAATTTTTTTATGTCAATCGCAATGCCCGCGACCGTCAAGAAAACTTTTTCGGATTGCGCGGCAAGCATTTGATTGGCAAGCCCCGCCAAGTCTCTGAAACGCCGCGCCAATTTATTTTCGGGGACAATGCCTCCGCCGACTTCATTGCTTACAAAAATTATCGCGGCGTCAGAATTTTTTGCGGCGTCGATTAATTTTTGAATCAGCCCGCGCAAGTTGTCATATAAAATTTTTTCGTCGTCGAGGTCGTTCGCGCAGAGGAAGTTGCTAACGTAAATCGTCACGCAATCGAAAAGAATCGCCTTGAAATTTTTTGCCGCCTCGAAAATTTTTTCTTCCGCCGCGCTCGGTGCCTCGAAGGTCGTCCAATTTTCTCCGCGCCGTGATTTATGAACTTCGACCCGAAATTTCATCTCGTCATCAAAAATTTGAGCCGTCGCGATGTAAGCCGCCCGCCCGCCGCCGAATTTGAGCGCGAGCTTTTCCGCGAAAGAACTTTTGCCGCTGCGAGCACCGCCCGTCACCAAAATTATCTTGCCCAAAACTTCAACCTCCAAAAAATTTTTTTATTCTACTTGACACGCGATAATCCCTACTTCGCCGCCGAAAAAATTTGACTAACGATAAGCCGTGAAGTATAATCAGCGCGTAAAGATGGAGGACGTGAAATGAAATCGAACGTTGAAAATTCTTTCGAGAGTGAAATCGCCGACGAGTATGCCAAATACGAATCGTTGACGGACGAGGAACTTATCGTCGAGATAAAAGACAAGAACAACCCTTCAGCGATGGATTATCTTATTCACCGCTACAGAAGTTTTGTTCGAGCCAAAGCGCGTTCCTATTTTCTTATCGGTGCCGACCGCGAAGACATCATTCAAGAAGGCATGATCGGTTTTTATAAGGCGGTGCGCGACTTCAAAAGCGACAAGC
>CAMVAG010000155.1 GCA_947165405.1 uncultured Selenomonadales bacterium | reverse complement strand
CGGTTGAGCGGGAGCGGCAGTCTCATCTTTGGCGTGCGCGTTTGCCAAAATGCTGTGAATCAAATCGTTTGTTGTTTGCGGCGCGGCTTGAATTTGTGTCGTCGCGCCGAGAACCGTTTGCCCTTCCTTATCGTAAAGAATATTTCCGTTGAAAGTTTGTCCGCCGATTGTCAAGGCGTTCGTGTATTGCCACATGCGTCCTTTGAAATTGTCTTCCGTATTCCACTGCGCCGACCAAATTTCACAGCCCAGCGATTGCCAATCGATAAACTCCTCCAGCCACGAAAGATTGGCAAACACTCCGCAATTCAACGGCTTGATGTTATCGAGGAACGCCTTGCAAATGGTCGTGACGTGAGCGCGTGTAAATTCGAAGAAGTGACGCTTTTTATATTCGTCGTCGTCGGACATGGCGAACCAAACGGGCAGCTCCAAGAGGACTCCTGCGCGTTCGATAATGCCTTTGCAGAAAGCGGCTTCGGCAGCGGCATCACTCGGCGTGAGCGCGTAGCTGTAGTGATACGCTCCGCAAATTAATCCCGCCTTGTGAGCTTCCTCGACGTTGTGTTGAAAATTTTCGTCAAAGCCGGTCTTGCCGTAGCCCGTGCGAACGATTGCAAAGTCAATGCCCGCCGCCTTCAATGCAGCCCAGTCGACATTCTCGTTGAAAACCGAAACATCCACTCCACGCATACTAAAACCTCCTTAAATGAAATCGGATATAAATTCTTCCGCCAAAATTCGTGTCGCCGTGTCCTCCGCCAACAAATCTTCAAGCGTCGGGTTTTGCTTAACGGGTCGACGCGTCATGGCTTGTTCAATCACGTCGTAAATCTCCAAGAATTTTATCTGCCCGCGCAGAAATGCATTGACTGCAACTTCATTTGCCGCGTTGAAAGTGCAAGGCAATGTTCCTCCGATTTTTCCCGCCTCGTATGCAAATTTCAAGCCGCGAAAAGTTTCAGCGTCGGGCTTTTCGAAAGTCAGCGAATTTATTTCCCAAAAGTTTAATTTCTTGACGGGTGCGGGCAATCTTCGCGGGTAAGTCAGCGCGTATTGAATCGGCAGGCGCATATCGGGCGCGGCAAGTTGCGCGATTATCGAACCGTCACGAAACTCAACCATCGAATGAATTATGCTCTGCGGGTGAACGACGACTTGAATTTGGTCGTAATCGACGCCGTAAAGAAATTTCGCCTCGATAACCTCAAGCCCTTTGTTGACGAGCGAGGCAGAGTCGACGGTAATTTTTTTGCCCATGTTCCAAGTCGGGTGCGCGAGGACTTCCTTAACGGTTGCGTTCAAAAGTTCGCCGCGAGTTTTTCCTCTGAAAGGGCCGCCCGACGCCGTGAGCAAAAGTTTTTCAATCGAATTTAAATCTTCGCCCTGCAAGCATTGGAAAAAAGCTCCGTGTTCGCTGTCGACGGGCAGAATCTTTACGCCGCGAGCTTCGGCAAGTTTCGTGACGAGTTCGCCGGCAACGACGAGCGTTTCCTTGTTGGCGAGCGCGATATTTTTTCTGCCGTTAATCGCTTTAATCGTCGGCTCCAAGCCCGCAAAGCCGCTCATTGAAGTCAAGACAATTTCCACGCCGTCGAAGTCAGCCGCGTCGATAAAAGCTTGCCGCCCGCCCGCAAGTTCGACGCCTTGAAATTTTTTCGCGGACAATTTTTTATAAGCCGCCTCGTCAGCCAAGACCGCCAGCTTCGGACGAAATTCCTCAATCTGCCGCGTGAAAAGTTCGACGTTGGAATTGGCAGCCAAAACTTCAACGGAAAATTCTTCGGGCAAATTCCTCACAACGTCGAGGGCTTGCGTGCCGATTGAGCCGGTTGAACCGAGTATTGCAATTTTTTTCATTAGGCGATACCTGTAAGAATCACAAAGTAATAGAAAATGGGCGCGGTATAAATCAGGCTGTCGAAGCGGTCGAGCGCGCCGCCGTGACCGGGCAAGAAAATTCCCGAATCTTTTATGTTGGCAAAACGTTTGAGCACCGACTCAACCAAATCACCGAGCGTCGCCACGATTGCCAAAATAAAACCCGCAACCGCCATTTTGATGAGCGGCAAGCCGAAAATAATTGTGCCGACAATAATCGCCGTCAAAATCGTGCCGACAATCGAGCCGAGAAAACCTTCGACGGTTTTGCCGGGGCTAATCGAGGAGGCGAGCTTATGAGAACCGATAGCCGAGCCGACAAAGTAAGCAAAAGTATCACTTGCCCAAGTGCACGCGAACAAAACCCAAACCAGCGCGCAGCCTGCGTCGACGTTCAGATTTAAGCTTATGTCCAGAGACGGCAGGAACTCCAAAATTTTTCCTATGTCGAATTTGTCGAGAATGGTCGCGTTGTTCGTGGCAAGCTCTTGGACAGTCGTCACGGTTTCGCCCGGTTGAGGTTCGTCAGTCAAAAATCGCAGGAAAATCAAATGCGCGAACGGCAATCCGATATACATTATTCCCGCAACAGAAACGCAGGCATCCGTCGGACGAGTGCTCCCGCGCAGAATCACCGTCAACAAAAAAATCAACATCATGCTCACGGTCAAGACTGCCAAAAGTTCTTCGACGTTGCCGAGCCACGCGCAACACAAAATCAAAATCAAAGCCAGCGCGCCGAAAATGTAAGTCGTGATAACTCCCGCACGCCGAAACGCGCTTGAATATTCGTGCCACGCCAAAAGCGACAAAAATATTGCGAAACCCGCGAACGGTGCTCCGCCGTATTGAATCACGAATGCCGCAATGGCAATTCCGATAATTCCCGTGATAATTCTCAAAAGCAAAGGCGTCACTTCCTCATTTATTTTTTAGCTGAACAAAATTTTTCTGTTGAGTTATCAAATCGGTAAGCAGCCACGAAATCAAAACGTCGTGCTCACCGAGTGATTCTCCAAAATCATTTTTTATCGACGTGTAAATTTCGGCAAGCGACAACTTTAAACTCGTGTCAAAAATTTGCGCGGTCTTGCTGTGAACAAAAACCTCCAGAATCGCACAACGATATGACGGATTCTGCCGGAAAAATTCAATCCCGCCCATAAACTCATCCAAAGCTTTCACGCCGAAGATAATCGGATTGAGCCAAAATTTCAAAGTCGCTTGCGGCGAACGTTCCTTGTGCAGGAAAGATTTTTCGTTCAGTCGCCAAATGTAAACGGCATTGGGCACGCGCAAAATTTTTTCGGCGGAAAAAAATAATTTATAAGTCCAAATGTCATCTTCGGCAACGACGACGTGCGGGAAAAAAATTTCGTGCTCAATGAGAAGAGTACGCTTGACAAATTTGCTCCACGGCTCCAAGAGAAATTTTACGTTTACAAATTTGCGAACTCTCTCGGCAAAATTTTCTGTCTCAAAAGCCGGCTTCTCCGAAGTTTCGCCCGCAATATGAATTTCGCTCAAATCTTCATTTGCCTCAAAATGTCTTTCGCAATAAACGACTTCAGCAGAAAAATTTTTTGCGGCAAGGTAAAGTTCTTCGAGCGCTGTCGGCGTGATAAGGTCGTCGTTATCCATAAAATAAATATATTCGCCGCGAGAAAGTTTCAAGCCCTCGTTGCGAGGCATTGCGCCGCTGCCCGAATTTTTTTTCATGCCGAAAAGTTTTAATCGTCCGCCGAATTTCGGGATATAACGTTCGACAATTTTAACGCTTTTATCGGTTGAGCAGTCGTTGACGACGATAACCTCAAAATTTTTTAACGTCTGCGCCAAAAGACTTTCGAGGCATTCGGCGATATATCTTTCCGCGTTGTACAGCGGGATAATCACGGAAACTGCGGGAGCATTCATCATAAAATTCATTTCTGCTTAGCCTTTAATTGTTCTTCGAGTTCAGAAATCTTAATTTTATTTTCCTCAACAATTTTTCTATATCTGCCTATAAGCGTGCAAAGAATGGGAATAACATGTTCATATTCGCCAAAATTTTTTCCAAACTCTTGCCATATTGCGCGATACATATCGGTTGGCGCAACTTTCATGGTGCTGTTGGAACATTTTCTAAAAAATCTGTTCGTAAAATATTCCAATACGGCGTAATGATATTGCGGATTTGATTTAAAAAACGGAATATCTTTTATAAAGAGGTCAAGCCACTTCATATCGTGAATAATGTTGTCTACTCTGGAGTTTATATCTTGCAAGGCGGTGCGTTTTACTCTCGTTATCGAGTTGGAAGACAGGCGATATAAATACATGGCGATAGGCACATGAATAATTTTTTTCGCGTTAAACAGCAAACCTGTCGTCCAAATTTCATCCTCGCATCTCTTGAGATTGTTCGGGAAAAAAAGTTTGTTCGTGATTAAAAATTCACGCCGCACCAATTTTCGCCACGGAGCCCAAAAAAAATTATTCACCAAAAGACCTTTCAGTCGCCACATCAAATTATATTCAAGTATTGGAGCATTGGTCGGGGCAGTCGGTTTTAAATTGACAAGAGTCTTGTTCTTGCCGTCGTTGTTCATTTTATAATTCTGCGTGGAATTGACAAAATCGACATCAAAATTTTTTGCAACCTTATACAATCTTTCCAGACCGTTCGCCAAAATCAAATCGTCGGCGTCCATGAAATAAACGTATTCGCCGGCGGCTTTG
>CAMVAG010000154.1 GCA_947165405.1 uncultured Selenomonadales bacterium | reverse complement strand
AAACACGTCGACAAAATCAGCGGTAAAAATTTTTTCATTATCAATTCCCAATTCCTCATTCCCAATAAAAACATGTCAATAAACTCGAAAAATTAAAGTCGGTGAGAACCCGGCCGTCACGGATGACGGCCGCCGGCGTTAAAAACATGGATGTTTTTATAGCCGGGTTAAGCACCTTTCTTTTTGCTACTTTTTCTTTGGTGCCGGCAAAGAAAAAGTAGAAGAGCCTTCCACTCTTTGGCAAAGACGGGGGCTGCTTCGATTCCTAATTGAAAAGCCCCTCCGCCGATTAAGCAGAGGAGCTTTTTTATGGCTTGCCGATTGTTCGGCGAAAATTTTCTTAGAAGAACCAGCTTGCACGTCCGAAGAAAGTCTTAACGTCTTCTTTGGTGTCGAGCGTCTTGCCCCAGAAGTAGCCGAGCTTGACGTAAGTGTTGGTTATCGGAGCCCAGTCAACGCCGACTTCGACGCCTTTTTTGTGCGTGTCGGTAAAGTAGGCGTCATAGGTCGGGCAAAGGCTGACCAAATCGCTGGTGTAGCGATAATCGGCACTGATACCCCAAGAACCGGCGACTTTTCTATCTGCGCCCTTGTAGGCAATACCTGCCGTCCAAGAACGTTTCCACTCTCTAGCTTTAACGTTATTTGCGTACGCGGCGCGAATCTTGATACCGTTGTCGAAGGTGTAGCGTGCGCCAACCGTCCAAACGTTCGCCCTGTCGGTGTTCTTGTAAGTCTTTCTTGAGACGTCGTTAAGCGTGCGGAAGAAATCGCTACGGAATTGATGATAGCCCGCGCCGACGTAGAGTTTATCGGTTTCGTAGGAAAGTTCGCCGCCAAAATAGCTCGCGGGGTCGCTCTTAAATTCTTCTTCATAGTTTTTAATGGTGCCGCTCCAACGACCGCCCATCAACGCGATTTTGAATTTGTCGCCGTAGACAGCCTGGACGCCGCTGAAGAAGTCATCCATTACCAGACCGTCGTCAACGTTAGTGTAGAAGGGCATTTTACCAAGATTGATTTGGAACTTGCCGTAGGTGCCTTCGGCGTATGCATAGGTAAGTTTGAAGTTGCCGCTCTCGTCGGTTTTCATGTTAGTCGTTGCCGTCATACGAGCTTTGATTTTCCAGTGGTCATTGACGGTTGCGGTCGGGAAGAGACGCAGTTGCAGTTGGTTGTTACTGGTCTTAAGTTTGCCGTCGCCCTTAATCTTTTCCCGCTCATTCCAATAACGATAGCGCAATTCGCCCGTCCAAACGACTTTGTCAGCGTACTTTTCAAGCTCGGCAACGCGAACGCCCAAAGCGTCGAGTTCATCGCGGAATTCTGCGGCGAGTCTGTCAAGTTCGGCTTTGCTTGCGCCGGACGGGTTCTTCGCCATAGCCTTTGCGATCATCTGCGCCATTTCGTAACGGGTGATGTTTCTGTCGCCGCGATAGGTTCCGTCGCCGTAACCTTCAATAACACCTTCCGCCGCAAGTTTGGCAACCGAGTTATACGCCCAGTGACCTGCGGGAACATCGCTGAAAGGATTGGCTGCCGCCAGCGCGCTTGAGCTTACTCCGACGACAAATGCGGCTGTCAATGCTGCTGCTACTGTCTTTTTCATTTTGAAAGCCTCCAATAAAATCAACAGAATGAATTTCGGCGGGCTTGCGAAATCATTTGGAGAAGCTGTCAAAATTGAGTGGCCGTGTTTCCTCAAGTCGTCGTTCTTCTCCGCTTGCTTCCTTAAGCCGCCGTGACTATAGCACACTAAAAAAATTTTTTCAAGAAAAAAATTTTACATGTTTATTCCACATTGCTTTTCTTATCAACGTCATTTATAATTTCATAAAAAATCATAGAGGAGTTGAGCAAATGGCTAATTACACGACAACGACTCCCGAATGGGCGGTGTCGAATCAATCGGCGGTGATGAGCGGCATTGAAGGCATAAAAGATACGACGGTCGGGAATATCAATCCCGCATTTTCTTCGGGACAATTCAAACCGAAACGCCGCATGACTTTGACGGAAGATGAACTCGTTGACGGAGTGACACGCGGCGACAGAATGATTTTATCCAGAGCGATAACATTGATTGAAAGCAACAGCCCGAAACATTTCGCCAAAGCCCAAAGAGTTTTGCAAAGACTTCTTCCGCGAACGGGCAGAGCTTTAAGAATCGGGATAACGGGCGTGCCGGGCGCGGGCAAGTCGACAATCATTGAGGCATTCGGGAACATGCTCTGCGACGACGGGCACAAAGTTGCCGTTCTTTCAATCGACCCGACAAGTTCCATAACCAAAGGCTCAATCCTCGGTGACAAGACGCGCATGGGAAATTTGAGTCGACGCAGTGAAGCTTTTATCCGTCCCAGCCCTGCAGGAGGAACTTTGGGCGGCGTTGCTCGTAAAAGCCGTGAGACAATGCTAATGTGCGAGGCGGCGGGCTACGACGTGATTTTGATTGAAACGGTCGGCGTCGGTCAATCGGAGACAACCGTCCGCTCAATGGTAGATTTTTTTATGCTGGTCGTGTTGACGGGTGCGGGCGATGATTTGCAGGGAATCAAGAAAGGCATCATGGAACTTGCCGACGCGATTGTCGTCAACAAAGCCGACGGCGATAATCTCGTTCGTGCGAAAGTCACTCGCGGCGAATACGAACGCATGACCGAATTTATCCGCCCTGCCACCGAAGGTTGGACGACCCACGCTTATCTTGCAAGTGCCGTCACGAAATTGGGCTTGCCCGAACTTTGGCAAGTGATTCAGCTTTTCAAAGAGACGACAACTCAAAGCGGCGTCTTCCAAAGGCGCAGAGATTCTCAACTGCTCGATTGGATGCACGCAATGATTGACGAACACCTCCACAATCTTTTCTTCGGCGACACCGTGATAACCGGACGCATGCCCGAAATCAAAGAGGCGGTCTTGGGCGGAATCATTTCGCCGACGCAAGCCGTTGCCGAGCTGATTAAGATGTTCGACATAGCACGCGCCGCTCAAAAGAAAGTTGATTTATTCGATACGTGACACTGCAGGATTTTTCACAATGCCTGTAGAAATTTTTTGCCGATATAAAATTGCGGAGGTGATTATCGTGGCTAAGCTCAACATAAGGAACTGTTTGCGTTGCAACAAAATTTTTATCCCGGTAAGCGGAGAAAAAATTTGTCCCGACTGCCGCGCCGAAGACCTTGCGCTTGAAGAACGCGTAAAAAGTTACGTCCGCGACCATCCCGGCATCACGGTAAATCAGCTGATTGAAGGTTCGGGTGCTCCGCGTAATTTGGTCTGGCGCATGATTCAACAAGGGCAGTTTGAAAATTCGGGCTTGAAGGACGCAAAATATCCCTGCTCCAACTGCGGCAAAATTATCACACGCGGAACTTATTGCAGCGAATGTATGGAAAAACTCAAAATGAACGCGCAGAAATTTGCCAACGCCATGAATTCAAAAAAACGCGCCGCCGAAAAAAAAGCTCAAGAGCAAAGTACAAACAAAACTTTTTCCGACTCCATGTATGACGCGCTCGACAATTCGCGCAATCGTTAAGCTTTGATAAAAATCGCGCCGAAGCCTCTCAACACCTTGCATATTTTTTTCATGTAAGTTAAAATACGTTTGAAAACACTCAAATGAGGTGAACGGTTTGCGTAAAATATTTTTCCTGACTGCGTTGTTGATGATGGTTTTGACGGCGGTGGCTTTCGCCGAAGAAGCACCCGCCGAAGAAAATTCGCCCGCAGAAGTCGAACAAAACGACGAGCCCTATGTCTACACGAGCGAGGATTTTAAATTCTCAATAATGTGCCCGCTGAAACCTGTGGCAGTCGTCCAAAATCCTTGGCAAGAGCCCGAAAAGCACGGCGAGATGCTTGTCTTTGCCAATGAAGGATTCGATGTTCAATACGGCTACATTATTCAAGTCAACGCCTTCGAGACCGACCAAGTTCCCGACTTCAACAAAGGTTCGGTGATGTCTATCGGCGAATATTTGAAAGATTTAAAAGAGAAAGGCGGCTACGCCGACGCGAGACTTGTGAACATTACCAAAGACAACAAGGGCGTTTCCGCAATCACTGCCGACAAAATCGAAGTCTTTGATAAGGAAACGGGCGAGGTCGAAGGCGAATTCGTCGCCGACAAGCAATATATTTTCACCTTCTTCCGCACGCCCGAAGGTCGTTGCATAAGCATTCAGCTTTTGAGCGCGAGCCTCGATAAAACTTTCGTAGATGTTTATCGCGGCAGCGTCGCCAGCTTCAAAGACTTGAGCAAGGACAAAAAATTCAACAAGAAAGACAAAAAAGACAAGAAGGATAAAAAAGACAAGAAGGATAAAAAGGATAAGAAAGACAAGAAGGACAAGAAATAATTCGGTTGACAAAGCAAATGCCGTGTGGTATAAATGACAACGGTTTACCAAAGGGGTATAGCCAAGTTGGTAAGGCACCGGACTCTGAATCCGGTATGCGTTGGTTCGAGTCCAGCTACCCCTGCCATTCAGAAATTTCAAGCCTGCGTCTTGACGGCGCGGGCTTTATTCAATTAGGAATCGGGAGCTTTTGGTAAATTGATTTTTGCAAGTTTTCTTCTACTTTTTCTTTGCACGCCCAAAGAAAAAGTAGCAAAAAGAAAGGG
>CAMVAG010000153.1 GCA_947165405.1 uncultured Selenomonadales bacterium | reverse complement strand
CTAAAAAAAAGACTGCCGCTCACGTTATCGAAACCGACAGTCGAAAAATTTATAACGATTGACTGAAATTATTTGACATCCACAACGATATCCGCCTCTGCGTCGCTTTCAACGAGTTTTGCACCGTTGTCACTTAAAATCAACGCGATTGTTGCGCACAAAGTTTTATCGTCGCCGACAACCGCAACCTTCTTGCCGCTTAAAGCCTCCGCTTCCGCCTCGATAATCGCGATTTCGTCGCCGATACGAATTTTCGGAATGGGTTTGTCCTCGACGTGAATTGAGCCTTCGAGCAAATCGTCCCTGTCGTCGTTGAACTTAATGACGATATGACCGAGACTCTTGATGTTGTTGTTGACTTCGCCGCCGACTTTGAGGATTTTGAATTCGGAATCAGCAACCTTGAGAATGTCGCCGGCTTTAATTTCGTCGGTAAGTTTATTGCCGCTGTGCAGAACGGAAAATTCGCGCAACTCCGGCAGAACCATTGAATCATCGAAGATAACGATCATCTTGGCAAGCGTGCTGAACTTCTCGGCCTCGCCGCCAATGCCCACAACTTTTGTGCTGTAATACTTTTTCGTCATTGAAAGCCCTCCCGTACTCAAATGAACACTTCCACAAATTTAAGTTTGAATTCTGCAAGCGGGCGATTAATCCTGCCGCTTATTCAGAAAATTTTTATCGCGTGATATAATTCAAACAAAAACGGAGGGATTCGATTTGATTGAACTGTTGGCACCTGCGGGCAGTTTCGAGGCGTTGAAGGCGGCGGTCGAGGCGGGCGCGAATGCCGTTTATCTTGCGGGAGAAAAATTTGGAGCACGAGCTTATGCAGAAAATTTTGCGGGCGAACAACTTCTTAAAGCCGTCGAGTTTGCTCACTTGCGAGGCGTTGCCGTTCACGTCACGACGAACACAATCATCGCCGACGAGGAACTTGACGAGTTCGCGGCTTACATAAAATTTTTGCGGCGGGCAAATGTCGACGCGCTTTTGATTCAAGATTTGGGAGCAGCGGCGATTGCAAAAAATATCGCGCCCGAAATTCCTCTGCACGCCTCAACGCAAATGACGATTCACAATTCGGAAGGCGTCAAGGCTTTGGCTCAACTCGGCTTCACCCGCGCTGTCTTGAGTCGCGAATTGACTTTGAAAGAGATAAAAAAAATTTGCCAAGCCTCGCCGATTGAAACCGAAATTTTTATTCACGGCGCGCTTTGCGTTTGCTGGTCGGGTCAATGCTTGATGAGTTCGTTAATCGGCGGGCGCAGCGGCAATCGCGGGCGTTGTGCTCAACCTTGCCGCCTGCCTTATGAACTTGTCGACGAGCACGGCAAAAATCTTTTGAACGCCGGAAAATTTTTGCTCAGCCCGAAAGATTTAAACACGCTTGAACTTTTGCCGCAGTTGATTGAAACGGGCGTCACGAGTTTGAAAATCGAAGGGCGCATGAAACGCCCCGAATATGTTGCGACGGTCGTCAAGGTTTATCGTGACGCTTTGAACAAAAAATTTTCGACACCCGAAGACAAACGCAAGCTCGCGCAAATTTTTAATCGCGATTTCACGACGGCTTACCTCGAAAAAAATCCCGGCAAGAATTTAATCAGCGACATGAAGCCGAACAATCGCGGCGTTTTAATCGGGCGCGTCGTCGAAGTCAATCGCGACGAACTCACTTTGAAACTTTCCGAAAAAATTTCTGCAGGTGACCAAGTCGAAATTTGGATAAAAGTCGGCGGGCGCGTGACGTTCACGGTTGAAGATTTTGAAATGCGCGGCGACCTCTGCAAGATTAAAGCTCCGACAAAAGGCGTTCGCGTTCACGACAGAGCATTTAAAATTTTCGACGCGGCGTTGACTGCGGAAGCAAGGAAATTTTTTACGGGCGCACCTGTCAGAAAAATTTTTGTCACGGCGGAAGTCAATGCAAAACTCGGCGAACCTTTGACTTTGACTTTCACGGACAGCGACGGCAATTCGGCGACGGGCAAAACAAAATTTATCGCGGAGCCTGCAAAAAATCGCCCGCTTACTTTTGAGACTTTGGAAAAGCAAATCGGACGCTTGGGCAATTCAATCTTCGCGCTTGAAAAAATTTCCGGCGACGTCGAAGAAAATTTGATGATGCCCGTCAGCGAACTCAATGACTTGCGCCGCCGTGTCGTCGAGGATTTGGAACGTCAACGCCTGAAAAAATTTGAACGCGAAAAAATTTCTGCTCCTGCCGTAAAAATTTTTCCACCCTGCGCGATTGACGAAACAAAGCTTGTGGCACAAGTCGACACGACGGAAAAAATCAAAGCCGCCCTCGACGCGGGCGCGGACGAAATTTTATTCGGCGGCGAAACTTTCACGAATCAGCCCGTAAAAAATATTTCTGCGGCGATTGAATTTGTTCATGAGCGCGGGAAAAAATTTTCTTTGTCGACGCCGCGCCTCGTTCGCGAAGATGAGCCCTTCAATCTTCCCGCCGAAGTCGACGCCGTTTACGTTCACAACCTCGCGACGTTGAGCCTTGCAAAAAAATTCAACATGCCGATTCGCACGGATTTTTCTCTGCACGTCTTCAACAGCGCAACGATTAACTTTTTAAAAAATCTCGGCGTCGAGGGCGTGACGCTTTCGCCCGAATTGAACTTGACGCAGGTCAAAGCCCTCGCGAAAAAATCTTGCTTGCCCGTCGAATGTATCGTTCACGGTCGGCAGGAGCTGATGATTTCGGCTTATTGCGTGCTCGGAAGTTTTCTCGGCGGCTTGGACAAAAAAAATTGCCCGCACGTTTGCAGGGCGAAAAATTTTTTCTTGCGCGACAGGCTCGGCGAACTCTTCCCCGTCGTGACCGATCAATTTTGTCGTATGCACATCCTCAATGCCAAAACTCTTTCCATGATTGAACACCGCGCAGATTTTGCCGGCGTGAGGAGGATTCGCGTCGATTGCCGGGCTTTGACTTTGGAGGAGACCGCCCGAATTGTTCGCGCTTACAAATTCGGCGGCAACGAGATTGAAAATTTCACACGCGGCCATTATTTCAGAGGCGTGCTTTAAATCGTTTTGCCAAATTCTAAAACGCAGCGGGTAGCTGAAACCCGGCCGTCACGGATGACGGCCGCCCGCGTTAAAAACAGGATGTTTTTATAGCGGGTCGAACGCCCTTTTCTTTTGCTACTTTTCTTTTGGGCGCGCAAAAGAAAAGTAGAAGAAAACTTCAAAAAAAGTAGAAGACACTTGCAAAAAGAAATTTATGACAAAAATTAGAAGCTGAACATTCTTTCACCGACACCGCCGACGCGCACTTCACCGACGGCAAGTTCGGTCGTCTTCAAAGAATTTCTCAACGTGTCGAGGTAAGTGCTGCGGAATTCCTCCGCCACATCGATTCGCGAAAAGTAAAAACGCATATCCAAATGATTTTCTTCGTAAACGCGGAAAACCAATTCTGCCGCGCCGATATAATCGGTGAGCACGCAGATTCGGAACCACGTTTCTTTTTTATTTTCGCCGGTCTCTTCGTCTTTGGTGTTCTCGTCGTAGACGTTGAGATAAGTCGGGTAGCTCGCCTCGTTGTCGCCCATGTAAAGCGGAAGCATCATTTGGAAGGAGCGTTGGTTTTGGACGACGGAATTTTCCGCACTCATTGCATGACGCATGGAATTTGTGAAGTCGGCAACATCTTTTCCGGCGCGTTTGAAGGCGCGGGCATTCATCTTGGAGGTTACGTTCGCCATATCGCACATTTGCATGAAAGCCCAAAGTCTTGGCAAGTCGGGCAAGTTTTGTTGAACGGCGGCTTGTCTGACGGTGAGCGGAATATTATTTTGACAGAGGCGCAAGAGATTTTGCAAGTGGCGCGCCTCGTCTTCCGACATCATTGACTGCGAATTATTTATGAAATTTTGGAGCAGTGCCATATCACGCGGCGTCGAGTTTGGAGTCGGATTGCGAAGGAGGAATTGCGCGAGGCTTTTCATCGTGTCGTTCGTCTGCGGAGTGTTTTGCAGATTTTGTTTGAGCATCGCGCTCTTTGCCATTTCCATTTGCATGCGCAGTTCTTCCTGCCGATTGACGAAATCCTCGCTGACATGCTTCGGCTTAATCCTGCTTCGACGCATTCGCGGTATCGTCGGGTCGATTTGAGTTTGCCGTTGAGATTGCGCCTGTTGCCCTTGAACATTCGATTGATTGAATTGTCCTTGAGGTTGCCCTTGAACATTCGATTGATTGAATTGCCCTTGAGCTTGTCCTTGAACATTCGGCTGATTGAATTGTCCTTGAACTTGACCTTGAACATTCGATTGATTGAATTGCCCTTGAGGTTGACCTTGAACATTCGGCTGAGTGAATTGAGTTTGAGGTTGACCTTGAACATTCGATTGAGTGAATTGTCCTTGAGGTTGCCCTTGAACATTCGGCTGATTGAATTGTCCTTGAGGCTGTCCTTGAACGTTCGGCTGAGTGAATTGTCCTTGAGCTTGTCCTTGAACGTTCGGCTGATTGAATTGTCCTTGAGCTTGTCCTTGAACGTTCGGCTGAGTGAATTGTCCTTGAGCTTGTCCTTGAACGTTCGGCTGAGTGAATTGTCCTTGAGCTTGTCCTTGAACGTTCGGCTGAGTGAATTGTCCTTGAGCTTGTCCTTGAACGTTCGGCTGATTGAATTGCCCTTGAGCTTGTCCTTGAACGTTCGGCTGATTGAATTGTCCTTGAGCTTGTCCTTGAACGTTCGGTTGATTGAATTGTCCTTGAGCTTGTCCTTGAACGTTCGGCTGAGTGAATTGTCCTTGAGCTTGTCCTTGAACGTT
Source organism: uncultured Selenomonadales bacterium (assembly GCA_947165405.1). Taxonomy (GTDB): domain Bacteria; phylum Bacillota; class Negativicutes; order Selenomonadales; family Selenomonadaceae; genus Quinella. The sequence continues at coordinate 2 of CAMVAG010000153.1, read as the reverse complement.
CG
>CAMVAG010000152.1 GCA_947165405.1 uncultured Selenomonadales bacterium | reverse complement strand
GGTCGGCGGCGAAGAAGAATCTTTCCGCGCCTTGCAACCTGTCTTTTCGGCTATGGGAAAAAATATCGTCTATGAAGGCTCGGCGGGCGCAGGTCAGAAAACCAAAGCTTGCAACCAAATCGCGATTGCCGGAACTTTGGCGGGCGTGTGTGAGGCGTTCGCTTATGCCAAAGCTTCGGGACTGGACATTGAAAAAGTTTATTCGGCGATTGCAACCGGCGCGGCAGGTTCCTTCCAAATGACGGGTGTGGCTCGCAAAGGTCTTGACGGCGATTTTAATCCCGGCTTTATGCTCAAGCACTTCGGAAAAGATTTGGCTATCGGCAACGAAACTGCCACGGCTTACGGAACGTCGCTCCCGATTTTGGCAATGGTTCTTCACGAAGTTCGAAAGCTTGAATCTGCAGGCGAAGGCAATCTTGGAACGCAAGCTTTGTTGAAGTATTACGGCGTTAAATAATTCAAGGAGGGAAAAATTTTGATAGACGAATGGAAAAAATTTATTCTTCGCGGAAACGTTTTGGATTTGGCAGTCGGTGTCGTAATCGGCGCGGCGTTCGGAAAAATCGTTTCCTCGTTCACGGCTGATATTCTCATGCCTCCGCTGGGTCTCTTGCTCGGCAAAGTTGACTTTTCAAATTTTTATATTAATCTTTCGGGCGTCGAATACGAATCATTTGCGGCGGCCAAAGAGGCGGGCGCGCCAATCATCGCTTACGGCGCGTTCCTCAATACGTGCTTGGACTTCCTCATTGTCGCTACGGCGATTTTCATTTTGATTAAGCAAGTCAATCGTTTCATGCCGGCTCCGCCTCCTCCGCCGCCCGACCCGCGCAAGTGCCCCTATTGCCGTGAAGTTGTTGCCGACGACGCGACCAAGTGCCCGCATTGCGCCTCCGACATCAAAGGCAAATAAATTATCGAAATAAAAAATTTTATCGCCCCTCGAAATTTTGAGAGGCGATTTTTTTTCGAAGAGGCAGGTGATTTATTTGCGACGGTTGACGACGGACGCGCTGTTGATTTCGTTGTCGTTGATTTTATTTTTGGTCGAAGGATTGTTGCCTCCGCTCATGTTGCCGCCGGGCGCGAAGTTCGGACTTGCAAACGCCGTGACACTCGTCGCGCTTTACATGTTTTCGGAGGTCGACGCGCTGATAATTTTGTTGACGAGAATTTTTTTGGCGGGAGTCTTTGCGGGTTCGCCGACGGTAATTTTTTTCAGCGTGAGCGGCGGGCTTTTGAGTTTGGCGGCGATGATTTTACTCAAGCGAACAAAAAAATTTTCAATCGTCGGAGTGAGCGCGGCGGGCGGCTTTTTCCATAACGTCGGACAAATTTTCGCGGCGATGTTTTTCATGAACAGTCAAAAAATTTTTTTCTACTTGCCACTTCTCGGAACATGCGGAATTTTTGTCGGCGTGCTGATTGGTTTGCTGTCGAAAGAAATTTTGCGCCGCCTTCCGACAAAGAAAGTATGAGAAAAACCTTGACAACGGGCGGCAAATGATTTAATATAACCGCGCTGTGGGGGCGTAGCTCAGCCGGGAGAGCGCTTGAATGGCATTCAAGAGGTCAGGGGTTCGATCCCCCTCGTCTCCACCAAACAAATAATTTCCGCTGCAGGCGGTTATTTTCGTTTATGGGTAATTTTAATTTGAAATGTTAATCGGAGTATGCTAAGCTTTTATGCGAGGTGAATGAATATGCGCAAGACAATCGTTGAAATGTTGAAGAAGTCGGGCGACAATTTTGTTTCGGGAGAGAGCATCGCAGGTGATTTGGGAATTTCCCGCACGGCTGTCTGGAAACATATTCAAAAACTTCGTGAGAGCGGCTATCGAATTCTAAGCCGTGAGCGTCGCGGCTACAAACTCAAAGACGCGCCCGATCTCCTCTTGCCCAGCGAAATTCAAATCGAACTCGACACGGAAATTATCGGCAAGCAAATGGAATATTATCCTTCCGTCGATTCGACAAACCGAGTCGCAAAAGCTCTGGCATATCACGGGGCGGCGGACGGAACTATCGTCGTGGCAGAGGAACAGGAAAGCGGCAAGGGTCGCCTTGAAAGAAATTATTATTCGCCGCGAGGCAAGGGCATTTGGTTTTCGATTATCCTGCGCCCGAAATTTTTGCCGCACGATGCGCCCAAGTGCACTTTGATGGCAGCGGTTGCCGTTGCCGAAGCAATGAACCGTTTCAACCTCAAAGCCGAAATCAAATGGCCGAACGATATTATGTTCGACGGAAAAAAACTTGTCGGCATCTTGACGGAGATAACTGCCGAAATGGGCAAGATAACTTATATCGTCGTCGGCTTGGGCATTAACGTCAACATAAGCCGCGAAGAATTTCCCGAAGAGATTCGCGACGTTGCAACCTCCTTATCCGAAATGAACGGCGGCAATTTTTCTCGTGTGAAATTTTTCCGTGCAGTGCTTGAGGAATTCGACAAGCTCTATCGTGAAGTCAATGAGTCGGGCTTCGAAAAAATTTTTACGCTTTGGAAGAAATACAACATCACGCTCGGAAAAAATATTCGTGTCATATCGGCGGGCGACGGCGGCGAAACTTTCACGGGCAAGGCGATTGACTTGGGCAAAGAAGGCGCGCTTATCATCGAAACGGAGCAAGGGCTTCGGACTGTCTACGCGGGAGATGTCTCGATAAGATGAAACTCAACACGCGCGATATTGATATGTTGCACGGCTCGCTGTGGGACAAAATAATTTTATTCGCGTTGCCTCTGGCGTTGACGGGCGTCATGCAACAACTTTTAAATTCGGCGGATGTTTTCACGCTCGGAAAGTTCGTCGGCAAAAATGCAATGGCGGCAGTCGGAAACAACATCTCAATGGTCGGGCTTATCGTCAGCTTGATGATGGGCTTGAGTCTCGGCGCGAACGTCGTCATTGCTCAAAATATCGGCGCAAAAAAAATCGACCGTGCTCACGCGGCAGTGAACACGGCTTTTGTTTTGGCAATGGCGGCGGGATTTTTTTTCTGCATAATCGCAGAATTTTTGGTCGCGCCGATTTTTTATTTCCTTGAGGTTCCGTCAAGCGTCGTGGACATGGCGGAAATTTATCTGCGAATTTTTTTGCTCTCTCTTCCCGCGATAAGCCTCTACAATTTCCAAGCGGCGATTTTCCGCAGCAAAGGAGACACTCGCACGCCTCTGATTGCTTTGGCGATTGCAAGCATCGTAAATATTTTTCTGAACTTGCTTTTTGTTTTGCAATTCGATTTTGGAATCGCGGGCGTGGCGGCGGCGACCGTCATTGCAAATATCGTCAGCGCGATAATTTTATTTCACGAACTTTTAAAAGCCGAAGGCGTTATAAAACTCAACCTTAACGCTTTAATCGTCGACAAGGAAGAACTTTTTGAGATTGTCCGAATCGGATTGCCGGCGGGCATTCAAGGCATGGTCTTTTCGCTGTCGAATCTTTTAATTCAAGCGGCGATAAACTCACTCGGCGCGGACGCAATGGCGGCTTCGGCTGCGGCGTTCACGATTGAGATTAACGTCTTCTGTTTCGTCAACGGCTTCGGGCAGGCGGCAACAACTTTCGTCGGTCAGAATTACGGCGCGAACAATATCGCTCGTTGCAAGCGGGCAATGTGGGTTTCAATGGGCTTGAGCGCGATTTTCATGCAGACGCTTTGCTTTTTTATTTTGTTCTTCGCCGAAGACGTTTTGTATCTTTTCAACAGCGACCCCGAAGTCATACGGCTCGGCGTGATTCGCCTTTGGTATATCGTCCTCCCCGAATTGATTAACGTTTTGATGGAAAGCATATCGGGGGCTCTGCGCGGCTACGGAATTTCATTGACGCCCGCCGTGATAACTTTAATCTGCGTTTGCGGCACGCGTGTCATTTGGGTTTTTACGATGTTCAGAAACATTCCGACTTACTCGACGCTCATGGCGGTCTATCCGATAAGCTGGTTCATCACGACGATATTTTTAATCGCGGCATATTCTTATCACATGAAACGCCTCAAACCGGCGCGAGCTTGAACTATTCCTTTTTGTGAAATTTTTACTTGAAAAAAAATAGCCTTTCTGATACTATCTGATTCCAATCATTCAATAAAGTTTCATTAAAGGAAGTATCAAGTGCATCATGAACTGCGAATCTTTCGTCAAAGGCAGCCCTTCAAAAAATTTTTTTAGACAGCGCGGACAAGTTATGCTCTTGTTCGCGTTGTTTGTTCCGCTTATGTTTCTTTTCGCGGGAATGGGAATCGATTTGGGCTGGTACTATCTGAACGTATCACGCCTTCAAAACGCGGCGGACGCGGCAGTCCTCGCGGGCGCGAAAGAATTGCTTAAAGAGTTGAAGGCCAACAATAACGATAAATATGAAAGTTACAAGGTCGCGCTCGTTTATCAGCACCCCGACGAAAGCAATCTTTATACAGTCTCAAGCACAACCACAATCACAACCAAAAGCTCAACCAAAAGCTTAACAAAAAGCTCAACCGATAGCACGACCGACATCACAGCCGCAATTAAATCGACGGCCGACGAAGCTGCTTTTAAATACGCGCAAAAAAATCTTTCCTCCGGCAATGTGGGATTCATTCCGCAAAGTTTCTTTTCCGTTGCCGAAGCCGCCGAGACCGACGAATCATATTCAATGGAAGACAGTTGGGCGCGCAAAAACAGATACAACGAAATCACAATGAAAGCTCCCGAAATTTACCAAGAAGACGATGATTTTTATTACGTAGTGCACTTGGAAGAAAATATTCAACACTTATTCATGCCCGGCTGGTTCGACCCGATGGACGCGCCCGTCATTGCC
>CAMVAG010000151.1 GCA_947165405.1 uncultured Selenomonadales bacterium | reverse complement strand
TCAAAAAGTTTCTTCGCGTGTCGAAATTTTTTCTTGAACGTAAGCGATAAAGTCGTCGACGCTCATGTTGACGCTGTCTTTCGCGCTGTACTTTCGAATCGGCAAGACGCCCGTCTCGACTTCCTTGTCGCCGATAACAATCGTGTAGGGAATTTTGCGGACTTGCGCGTCACGAATTTTCTTGTTGATTTTCTCGTTGCGGTCGTCGATTTCTGCGCGGAGGTTGAGCTTGAAAAATTTTTCGGCGAGGTCTTTGGCGAAGGCAAGATGATTGTCGGTTATCGGCAAAAGTTTTATCTGAACGGGAGCAAGCCACACGGGGAACGCGCCCGCATAATTTTCAATCAGAATTCCGATAAAACGTTCGATTGAACCGTAAACGACGCGGTGCACCATAATCGGGCGATGTTTGTTGCCGTCCTCGCCGATATAATTCAAGTCGAACTTTTCGGGGAGGAGCATGTCAAGTTGAATCGTGCCGCATTGCCAAGTTCTGCCGATTGAGTCTTTCAAGTGGAAGTCAATCTTCGGACCGTAAAAAGCACCGTCGCCCTCGTTGATGATAAATTCAAGCCCGCGATGTTCCAAAGCTTTTCTCAAAGCGTCGGTCGCAAGTTCCCAAGTTTCGTCGTCGCCCATTGAGTTTTCGGGGCGCGTCGAAAGCTCGGCTTTGTAACTCAAGCCGAACGTTTTATAAACCTCGTCGAACAAGTCAATCGTCTTTTGAATTTCCGGCTCGACCTGCGCGGGCGTCATGTAAATATGCGCGTCGTCTTGCGTGAAGTTGCGAACTCTGAACAAGCCGTGAAGGACGCCGCTTTTTTCGTGACGATGAACTAATCCAAGCTCGCCAAGTCTCAACGGCAAGTCGCGGTAGCTGTGAACGTGCGTATTGTAAACCAACATGCTGCCGGGACAATTCATGGGCTTGACGGCGTAATCCTCCTCGTCAATCTGCGTGAAGTACATATTCTCTTTGTAATGATCCCAGTGCCCCGAAGTTTCCCAGAGCTTGCGATTTAAAATTATCGGCGTCTTAATTTCCTGATAGCCGTAGCGACGATGAACCTCGCGCCAATAATTTATCAGCTCGTTGCGAATAATCATGCCGTTGGGGTGGAAGAACGGGAAGCCGGGACCTTCGTCGTGCAAGCTGAACAAATCCAATTCCTTGCCAAGTTTTCTGTGGTCTCGACGCGCCGCCTCCTCCAACATGTGCAAATATTCTTTGAGCTCGTCTTTGTTTTCAAAAGCCGTGCCGTAAATCCTCTGCAACATTTTATTGTGTTCGTCGCCGCGCCAATATGCTCCCGCAATCGACATGAGCTTGAACGCTTTGACTTTACCCGTCGATTGAACGTGAGGGCCGGCGCACAAGTCGGTAAAGTCTCCTTGCGTGAACAGAGAAATTTCCGCGTCTTCGGGCAGAGCCTCAATCAATTCGACTTTGTAAATTTCGCCCTCGTCGGAAAATTTTTTCAGCGCGTCGGCTCGGTTGAGCGTCGTCCGTTCCAGCTTGAGATTTTGCTTGACGATATTTTTCATTTCGCGTTCGATGTCGGCGAGGTCTTCGTCGGTAATTTTTTTCTCGGTGTCAATGTCGTAATAAAAGCCGGTGTCAATCGCCGGGCCGATTGCAAGCTGAACGCCTTTGCCGTCCGCGCCGCCGTAGAGATGTTTTATCGCTTGCGCCATGATATGCGAGGCGGTGTGCCGCAGAGCGTGCAGAGCTTCCGCGCCCTCGACTTCCGCCAAAGATCCGTCTTTCGTTATGATTGTTGCCATTTGTATTGCCTCCTTTGATTATTGCGTATGATAGCGAATTAGTTTTGAAATGTAAAGCGGCGTTGAAGTCGGGCGAAAGTCTTTCAAGTCAAATATTTTTTCAAAGCTTGACCCGTGTAAGAATTTTCGACTTGAGCAACTTCTTCGGGCGTGCCGCTTGCAACAACTTCGCCGCCCTTGTCGCCGCCGTCGGGCCCCAAGTCGATAATGTAATCGGCGCACTTTATCACGTCAAGATTGTGCTCAATGATAATGACGGTGTCGCCGCGTTCGACAAGCCGCTCAATCACCTCGATTAATTTTTTCACGTCGTCGAAGTGCAAGCCCGTCGTCGGCTCGTCCATGATGTAAATATTCGCCGCCCTGCCCAAAGGTCGTGCCAATTCGTAGGCAAGCTTGACGCGTTGAGCCTCGCCGCCGCTGAAAGTGTTCGCGGGCTGACCAAGTTCGATATAGCCCAAACCGACATCATGTAAAACTTGCAACATGCGTTTAATCGTCGGGACGTTCTCGAAAAATTCCAAAGCCTCGTCGACAGGCATGCTCAACACGTCGGAAATATTTTTGCCTTTGTATTTGACTTCCAAAGTTTCGGCATTGAACCTTGCGCCCTTGCAAACATCGCAGGTAACGTAAACGTCGGGCAGAAAGTTCATCGGGATTTTCAAAACGCCGTTGCCGCTGCAGCTCTCGCATCGCCCGCCTTTGACGTTGAAACTGAATCGCCCTGCCTTGTAGCCGCGAAGTTTTGCGCCGTTCGTCTCGGCGAAAAGTTTTCGGATGTGGTCGGCGACGCCCGTGTAAGTTGCAATGTTCGAACGCGGTGTCCTGCCAATCGGGTCTTGGTCAATCATCGTGACTTTGCTTATGCCGAGCGGCTCAAGTTCAATTTCTTTCAGGCGAGGATAAATTATTTCTTCGACGAGCGTTGACTTGCCCGAACCGCTCACGCCCGTTATCAACGTCAAAGCTTTGAGCGGAATTTTCACAGAAATATTTTTGAGATTATTTTTTGCGGCGTCGACGAATTCCAAGCATTGAGAAATGTTTCGTCGCGTCGAGGGCACGGGAATAATTTTTCTGCCGCTCAAGTAATCGCCCGTCAAAGAATTTTTTTCAAGGGAAATTTCTTCAGCCGTCCCTTGCGCAACGACTTCACCGCCCGCCTTGCCCGCGCCTCTGCCAATGTCGACAATCATATCCGCCTCGCGAATCGTCTCCTCGTCATGTTCAACGACGATTAAAGTATTTCCCAAGTCGCGAAGATTTTTCAGCGTCGCCAAAAGTTTTTGATTGTCGTGTTGGTGAAGACCGATTGAGGGTTCGTCGAGTACATAGAGCACGCCCGTCAGTGCCGAGCCGATTTGCGTCGCCAATCTGATTCGTTGAGATTCGCCGCCGGAAAGCGTCGCAGACTTCCTCGACAAACTCAAATAATCCAAGCCGACATCGCATAAAAATTTCAGCCGCGAATTAATTTCCTTGAGGACTTGCGCGGCGATTTTTTTATCGGTGTCGTCAAGCTCAAGCGCGGCGAAAAATTTTTTGCAAGCGTCAACGGACAAATCGACAACTTGCGCGATATTTTTTTCGCCGACAAGCACGCTCAAAGCTTCGGGCTTGAGGCGGTGACCGTGACAGGCGGGGCAGGCGTCTTCGGGCAAGTCAGTCATTTTAAAATCGTGGACGGCAATCATCCATTCGTACATCGTCGACCAATCGCGCACGTCGAAAACTTTTCCAAGCCCGTTGCATTTCGGGCAAGCACCTTTCGGGCTGTTGAAGGAAAAAAGTTGCGGCGTAATATCGGGCAGACTTATTCCGCAATCGACGCAAGCATTTTTCTCGCTGAAAGTCAAAAGCTCCGAATCGGTTTCGACGAGGACAATCCCGTTGCCGAACTTGAGCGCGGTCTCCAATGAATCCGCAAGCCGCGACCTCACGCCGTCACGATTAATCAATCTGTCGACGACAAGCTCAATCGAATGTTTTTTGGTTTTGGCAAGAGAAATTTCCTCGTCAAGCTCAAAAATTTTTCCGTCGACTTTCACGCGAACGAAGCCCGCAGCACTCAACCTGTCGAGAATATTTTTGTGCGTGCCCTTCTGCTGATTGACAATCGGCGCAAGCAAAGAAAACCTCGTGCCTTCGGGCAAGTTCAAAATCTGCGCGAGGATTTGGTCGACGCTTTGACTTTTGACGGGCTTGCCGCACTTCGGACAGTGAGGCTTGCCGATTCGTGCAAAGAGCAAACGCAGATAATCATAAATCTCCGTGACGGTGCCGACCGTCGAACGCGGATTGTTATTCGTCGTCTTCTGATTAATCGCAATCGCCGGGCTCAAGCCCTCAATCAATTCAACGTCGGGTTTATCGGGCAAGCCGAGAAATTGGCGGGCGTAACTTGAAAGCGACTCCATGTATCGCCGCTGACCTTCCGCGTAAATCGTATCGAACGCCAACGAACTTTTTCCCGAACCCGATACGCCCGTTATCACCACGAGCTTATCGCGAGGAATTTCGACGCTGATATTTTTCAAGTTGTGGACGCGCGCTCCGCGAATTTTTATTGAATCCAAAAGTTTTTACCTCCGAAAAAATTTTAATCAACAATTAAAAGCTGTACGAAAATAAAGCGCACTGCCCAATATCCCAAATTCGATTGTGCCGCCTTTCATATACCACGCTTTCACGGCATGTCATGCAAGGCGGAAAGATTCTTGTAGGCGGCGGCATAGACGGGCTTTATCGGCTTGCCTTTGAACTTGTAGCGCGACCATAAATCATAGACCTCCGCAAAAGTAAGCTTGCGAAGGTCAACATCAAAAGGGCTTTGGTTGTAATTGGCTAAGGCGTTCAATGCCTCTTGGCGCGTTCGGAACGTGCCGAGATATTTTTTTATCTGCTTGCCGTCATCAGTCCAACCGACCGTCACGCGTGCCGCGTAGGGCTTGGTGCGGTGGCTTGGCAGGCGTGTCACCGACCCGTAACCGTTTGGCAATTTCATACTTCCACCTCCTGTTATATAAAAGTG
>CAMVAG010000150.1 GCA_947165405.1 uncultured Selenomonadales bacterium | reverse complement strand
GGAATTGGGAATTGATAATGAAAAAATTTTTACCGCTGATTTTGTCGACGTGTTTAATCTTCGGCGGAGGCGTCGAGGCAAAAAAACTTCCGCCGCCCGTCTTGTCTGCCGAATTCGAGCAAATGGACTTCATGCAACTCTACCCGACTTATTCTTGGGAGCCGCTGCCGAAGACAGAATTTTATTTGGTGCGCGTCGTCAAAGTCTCAACAAACACAATCGTCCGCGAGCTTCTCAACGAAGAGGGATTGGATCGCATGACGGATTGGACGCCTTTCACGGAGGCGGGCGAATATTATTGGCAAGTGTGTGTTGTCAACAAAAATAAAAAGCCTTTGAGCGATTGGTCGGAGAAAAAATTTTTCACGGTCACCGCGCCCGTCAAGTTTGCAGTTTTGGGCGACAGCATTTCTCACGGCGGCGCAAGCTACATTCCCGCCGGTCAACTTTCTTGCCAATGGGAAACTTATTCCGAAGTGCCGATTAAAAATCTTGCCCGAAGCGGCGACACAACGAGGCAAATGCTTGAGCGTTTCGACAACGACGTTTTGCCTTTCAAGCCGCAAGTGCTCATCATCATGGGCGGGATTAACGACATTCGCACAGGCACCTCCGCCGAAGCCGTCATTAAAAATCTTGAGGCTCTTCGCGATAAATGCTTGGCAAACGATATGACGCCCGTTTTCTGCACGATAACCTCAATGAATCCCGAAATCATTCAGCGGCGCGGAATTCATCTGACGGACGGCGATTGGCGGCAGGAACGCGAGCGAGTTAATTTTTGGATAAAGACGACACCTTACTTTATCGAGGTATCGGAAAAATTGACTGATGAATTTGGTTATCTTCGCGCAGAGTTCACGCCCGACGGTTTGCACCCCGCCCTGCGCGGCAAAAAAATTATCGGCGAGACAATCGGCGAATATCTCAAAGAAAATTTTTCGGAGGAGTAAAATGCAATTCATAGACAGAGGAAAAATTTTTGTGAAGGCGGGCGACGGAGGCAACGGCAAATCTTCCTTCCGCCGCGAAAAATTTGTGCCCAAAGGCGGACCCGACGGCGGCGACGGAGGCAAGGGCGGCGACATTGTCCTTGAAGTCGACGAGAACGTCAACACGCTTTTAAATTTCAGATTCAATCGCAAATTCACGGCGGACAGCGGCGGCGCGGGCGATGTCAAAAAGCAATTCGGGCGAGGCGGTGAAGATTGCGTGATAAAAGTTCCGCAAGGCACCCTCGTCAAAGACGCGCAGACCGGTGAAATTTTGGCTGACTTGACACAACTTGAACAACGGGCGATTGTTGCCAAAGGCGGGCGCGGCGGCAGAGGCAATGCAAAATTTAAATCGTCTTCGAGGCGTGCGCCGACCTTTGCGGAATTCGGAGAGCCCGGTGAAAGTCGCGAACTTTTACTTGAGCTGAAACTCTTGGCGGATGTCGGGCTTGTCGGTTATCCCAGCGTCGGCAAGTCGAGTTTGATAGCCGCAGTGAGTTCCGCCCGCCCCGAAATCGCCGATTATCATTTCACGACGCTTGTTCCCGTGCTCGGCGTCGTCAGTCTCGGCTACGAAAAATCTTTTGTCATGGCGGATATTCCCGGTCTTATCGAGGGCGCGGCGGAAGGTGTCGGCTTGGGTCATGACTTCCTGCGCCATATCGAACGCACGAAATTAATTTTGCACATCGTCGACGCGGCGGCGGTTGACGGCAGAAATCCCGTAGACGACTTCAAAAAAATTAACGTCGAATTGAAACGCTACAGCGAAAAACTTTCCAAGCGTCCGCAAATTCTCGTCGCCAACAAAATCGACTTGCCGCAAGCCGCAGAAAATCTTCCCGCGCTTGAAAAACTTGCCGCGCAGGAAAATATTCCGTTCTTTAAAATTTCTGCCGCCGCTCACGAAAACCTCGACGCGCTGATAAATTTCGTCGGCAACAAACTGGAAGAGCTCGGCAAGGAGATTGAGCCGATTGTCGACGCCGTGAAAATTTTTGACATGGACAAAGAAGATGACCCCGTCATTATCGAACGCAACGACGCGGCGGAGTTCATCGTCCGAAATAAAAATCTTGAAAAAATCGTCGCCATGACCAACTTCGACAACGCGGAGGGCTTGCGGCGTTTCCAATTCATTTGGCGCATGAAAAACCTCGACGCCCTGTTGAAAGCTCGCGGCATTAAAGAAGGCATGAGCGTTCATATCGGCGGCTTGGAATTTGAGTGGCACGAATAAAAATCGTTGCAGGAATTTTTTTCGGCGCGTAGAAATTTTTTTGAAAAATATTTTGGGAGTGACATTTGATGGATAAAGAGCAGCTTGCGAAAATGGTTGCGGATAAAATTGACGCGGCTTTGAAGAACAGCGAACACCCGAAAAAATTTTTTATCACGGCGAACGGGCGCGGCGTAACCGACGGCGGCGACCTCTACAACGCGGTGCTTAAAGACGTTTTGAACGTCGTCAGTGTTGCGCTGATTGACATCTTACAAGAGTTGGCAGCGGTGAGTTCCGCAAAGAACGCCGAAAAACCGACTAAGGTCTCGACAAAAAAATAATCGGCTCCGAAAAATTTTTGAGCGATTCCGTTTCGGGCGGAGTCGCTTTCATTTTGACTAACAAAAAATTTTCTGCTACAATGATTTTAAAATGAAACTTCTGAGCTGTACGAAGGAGGCTTAAGCGCATGGCTCTGATTGTAAAAAAATTCGGCGGCTCTTCGGTTGCGACGACGGAAAAAATTTTGGCGGTGGCAAAAAGAATCCTCGCCGAAAAGAAACCCGATGATAAAATCGTCGTGGTGGTCTCGGCAATGGGCAAGACGACCGATAATTTGCTCACGTTGGCGGGCGGTATCGACACCGAACCTTACAAGGCGGATTATCTGCGCGAACTGGACATGCTGTTGACGACGGGCGAACAAGTTTCGATTGCTCTGTTGGCTATGGCGTTCAAAAAGTTGGGACAGCCCGCGATTTCCTTGACGGGACAAATGGTCGGCATGAGGACAAGTTCCGTGCACACGAAGGGCAGGATTCTCGGCATCAAACCGCAACGCGTTCATGACGAACTCGACAAGGGACAAGTCGTCGTGGTTGCCGGCTTTCAAGGCATTGACAAATTCGGCGACCCCGTGACACTCGGACGCGGCGGCTCGGATACTTCTGCCGTTGCATTGGCGGGCGCGCTCAAAGCTGACGAATGCGAAATTTTCACGGACGTTGACGGCGTCTATTCCGCTGACCCGCGAATCGTCAAGAACGCTCGCAAGATGAAAGAAATTACTTATTACGAAATGTTGGAGATGGCTCGTCTCGGCGCAGGTGTCATGCAGCCTCGTTCCGTTGAAATGGGACAATTCTTTAACATTCCGATTCACGTTCGCTCGACTTTCACAAAGGAAGCGGGCACGATTATCAGGGAGGACTACACTGTGGAGGAAAAAGATTTTGAAATTCGCGGCGTCGCCCACGATATGAAGGTTGCAAAAATTTCCGTGCTCGGCGTCCCGAACAGCCCCGGCGTCGCTCACACGCTCTTTCATGCTCTTGCCGATGTCAACATTGATGTCGATATGATTGTTCAGAGTATTCGCGACATAAACAGAAACATTAACGATATTGTCTTCACGATTAATCTCAACGACTTGCCCGAAGCAAAAAAAGTTATCGGTGTTGCTGCCGAAAAAATCAGTGCCGCCTCCGTTCTCGTCGAAGAGGATATGGCAAAAGTTTCAATCGTCGGAGCGGGCATGTTGGGAAGTCCCGGCGTTGCGGCTCGCATGTTCGGTGCACTCGCCCGCGCAGATGTCAACATTGACATTATCAGCACGTCGGAGATAAGCGTCTCTTGCCTCGTCAAAGGTTCGCAAGTCACGGAAGCCGTCAACAGCATTCACGACGAATTTTTCCCGGACAGATGAAAGTTTACGATTGCTTTCCGTTCTTCAACGAGCTGGAACTTTTGGAGCTGCGCCTTGAAACTTTTTACGACATTGTCGATTATTTCGTTATCGTCGAGGCGGACAAAACTCACGCGAACAAGCCCAAGCCTTTCAACTTCTACGAACACAAAAACGCTTTCAAAAAATTTTTCCCGAAGATTCATTACATCATGGATACTTCGGTCGTGGAGTACAAAGGCGCGGGCGATTGGTCGCTTGAAAATCATCAGCGCAACAGCATTGCAAAAGGTTTGACTCAAGCCGAGCCGGACGACTTGATTTTAATCAGTGACGTTGACGAGTTCCCGAATCCCGCAATGTTAAAGACGCTGATTGAAAGTTTTTCCGACGCGACAAAATTTGTGGACTTCATAGCTTTTTACGACACGACGCCTTACACAAAAAATCAGCTCGTGCCTTTTCACAGCGGCATGAGGATAAATAATTTTTTGGACTTGAGCCCCGTCGTTTGTCAACAAATTTTTCACAGCTATTATTTCGATTGGGTTAATCGCGATTTGAAATGGGACGGAACGGTTATCGGGAAGTTCAAACACATGACGGAGCCGCAAGCTTTCAGAGATGCCCGAAAAGTTTTGCCGCGCATCGTCGAGGGCGGTTGGCATTTCTCAAGCATGGGCGGTATCGAAAAATTTTTGGAAAAAGTTCGTTCGGCTCCCGACTTCCAAAAATTTTCTCAAGCCGATAAAGATTTTTTGGAAGAGGCAATGCGCAGCGGAAAATATCTTGTCGGAGGCGCGAAGTTTGAACCTTGCGACGTGAACGAAATCAAGTTGCCTGCGCTAAAGGACTTCCTAAAAAAATATCCGCACTTCCTGCAAGAAAAGCATCGGGGATAAAATCTTCGGTGCTTTTTTCTTTGGCTTGCGCATTTTGAATTCCACAGCTACAATATAAAAAAATTTACGGAGGTCTTCAAAATGCAAGAGACTGAATTAACAAATTTGATGTACGAAATCCTATCGAATCCCGAACG
>CAMVAG010000149.1 GCA_947165405.1 uncultured Selenomonadales bacterium | reverse complement strand
GCCGTTGAGCAGATACAAATATTTTTCCGCGATTTTTATTTTGAGCAGAGCCTCGACGGCCGCCGTATAAAGTTCAATCTGCACACGATAGCGTTCGGCAATGTCGGGCGAATCGCGGTCGGTCTTGTAGTCAAGCAGAATCCACTTGCCCGCCGCGTCCTTGAACAGCAAATCGATTATGCCTTGAATAAAAATTTTTTCGTCGACGTGAAAAAATTTCTGCGCGTCAATCAATCGGCTGAACGGCAGTTCGCGATAAAATTCCTGCGCCTTGACGAGCCGTTGACCGAGTTCGCTTGCGAAAAATTTTGCTATCCTCTCCGCTTTAATCAGCTTGACGTGCTCCGAAGAAATTATTTCGCGCTTGGCAAGTTCCTCGACCTGCGCGGCGATTCCCTTTGCCGACAAGTTGCCGCTCAAGTTCAAACTTTGCATGACCTTATGCATGAGCGAGCCGAATTCCGCGCCGGAAATTTCTTTCTTCTGCATGAAAGCGGGTCGACGATAAACATAATTAGGAATTGGGAATGAGGAATTAGGAATTAAATTTGCGGCGTAATCATTCCCAATTCCTAATTCCTCATTACTAATTGCAGTTTCTGCGCGGCGTTTGAGTTCGGTGACGGAAAGTTTCGCGGGGATTTTCTCAAGCGGCGACGTTGAAAGTTTTTCGGGTGCCTGCAAAATTTTTTCTTGAGCCGCGTCAGATTTTCGCTCCTCAATTTCCAAAACCTTCGACTGCGGGACAATCTCCGCCGCGATAAAAGGTTCAAGCGCGTCTTTTATCGGCAACAACCAATCCATGAATTTTTTCGCCGATAAAATGTCGTAGTCGTCCGGCACGTCGACGGGTTGCAATTCGTTGAGTTTCTTTTCGCTTGTCGTTCCGACCAAAATTAATTTCTCTTTCGCCCGCGTCAATGCCACATACAAAATCCTAAGCTCTTCGGCGAGTGATTCGTCAGCGATTTTTTTTGAGACCGCTTGAGTTGCCAAAGTCTTGACTTTCAGTTGAGAGCCTTTGGGCGTCCGATGAACTCCGATGCCGAATTCTTTGTGCTTGAAAATTTTCGCCCGCGTGTAATCTTCCGTGTTGAATTGCTTGCCGATGCCCGCCACGAACACGACGGGATACTCAAGCCCTTTGCTCTTGTGAATCGTGACGACGCGCACGACGTTTTCATTTTCGCCGAGAGTGGTCGCCGTCGACAAATCTTTTCCGACTTCGCGAATCTTTTTTATAAATTCTACAAAACGTGAAAGCCCGCGTGCTTCGGTCGTCTCGAAGGCGGCGGCATGGTCAATCATGATTCGCAAATTCGCTTGCCGAACGTCGCCGCGCTCCTCCTTGCCGACAGAATCATAATAGCCCGTTTCGCGATAGAGCATGTTCAAAAGTTCGGGGACGCCCAATTGACGAGCCGCCTCGCGCCAACGATTGAGCTTGGACAAAAAATTTTTGCACTTGTCAGAGCCGCGACTTACCGCCGTGTAAAAATCTTCGTCGGGATTTGCAATTCTTATCTCCGCCAATTCTTCCGCGCTGAATCCTCCAATCGAACTCATCATGACGGCCGCAAGGGGAATATCTTGCCGCACGTTGTCCAACAAATTCAGCAGGCTTGTCAAAATTTGAATCTCCGCCGTCCGAAAAAAATTTTCCTCGTCGGGCACGTAAGCCGGCACTCCGAATTTTTTCAGCGTGTCAAGAATTTCAAAGGCCTGCGTCTTCGGCGAACGATGCAAAATCACAATGTCCTTGAACTCAACGGGGCGATAACCCTCGCCGTCGCGCACGAGTTTTTTCGAGGCAATCAGCTTGTGAATTTTATCGGCGATAAAGCGCATTTCAAGTTGAATTTCTTTGCTGTCGTCTTCGATTTCTTTTTCCTTCTTGAGGATGAAAAATTCGGGGCGTTCGTCAAAATAATTTTCGCCGATTTCATAACTTGCGCCGAATTTCAGTTGAGCCTCCTCGTCGTATTCAATTTCGGTCGCTTGCAAATTCATGAGCCGCTTAAAAATTTCGTTAATCGCCGCGATAATTTTCTCCCTGCTGCGAAAGTTCTTCGACAATTTTATTTCGCGATAAGAATTCATTTTATCTTTGAAGTTCGAGGAATCGACGAGGCGGAAACGATAAATCGACTGCTTGACATCCCCGACGAAAAAGAGATTGTCTCCGCGAGAAATTTTTTGGACAATCGCCTCCTGCACGCCGTTTGTGTCTTGGTATTCGTCGACCATGATGAATTTAAATTTTTCGCGGTAGGCGGCGGCGACTTCGGGCGCGGTGTCGAAAATCTTCAGCGTGAAATGTTCCATGTCGTTGAAGTCGATAATGCCGCGTTCGCGTTTGGCTTCGGAAAATTTTTTCGCAAAGACTTTCGTCACGCGGACAAGCTCTTTAATCGGCTCGTGAAGTTCGCGCAAGTCGGCAAGCATTTTGTTTTCGTCGGCTAGGAAATAATCTTTTCTCAAGTCTTCAAGCTTTTTCTTGTAGCCGTCGCGCAAAGATTTTATCTTGTCTTTGATAATCAATTTGTCGTCGACAAATTTTCCTCCGCCGAAACTGTCAAAGCTTATCGCCCAAATTTTATCGTAAAGAGCGTTCCAATCGTCAAGCGAAGTTTTCAAACCGTTGAGCTTTTCAAAATCGCCGCGAATAACTTTGACTTTGATATTATTTTTTTCGGCGAGGTCGTAAGCCTCCGCGCAGTCGTCGAAAATTTTTTGCAGCGTATCGAAAATGTGCGGCTTGAGGAATTTGAACCAAGCAATGTCTTCGAGGCGGGCGTCTTCGGGCAAGTCGTAAGGAGCCGCCAAAGAATCAAGCCAAGCGTCGGGATAAGGCATGCTCAACGCGAAACCGTGCAAGTCAAGAATCATTTCGTGCAGTCGTTCGTCGCCGTGAACACTTCCGCCGAATTCGTCGGTAAATTTTTTGAACGTGTCGCTTGAATAATTTTCCTCGAAAAGTTCCTCAATGACCTCGTGCTTGAGGATGTCAAGCTCGGTTGTGTCGCCCGTGCGAAATTTCGGGTCGAGGTTGATGCGTGAAAAATTTCTGCGCAAAACCGTTTGGCAAAAGGAGTGGAAGGTTGAAATTTGCGCGCCGCTCAAAAAGATAATTTGCTTTTCGAGGCGAGTCAGATTTTCGCCGTCAAGTTCGGTCTCAAGTCGTTTCGTGAGTGCCGCTTGGATTCGCGAGCGCATTTCAAGAGCCGCCGCGTTCGTGAAAGTCATGATTAAAAGTTCGTCGACTTCGCAAAAATTTTCAAGCAACAACTGCACGACGCGTTCGACAAGCGTGCCGGTTTTGCCTGCACCCGCGCCCGCCGCCACCAAAACATTTTCGCCGCGAGCCTCAATTGCCTCTGATTGTTCGCGTGTGAATTCCATGATTAAAATCTCAATTCGCCGCGCTCAAGGCGTTCACGGAGCGTCGGGGCTTTGGCGTCTTTGTCGGCGAGAATCGTCGGCTCAAACGGCCAATCGATTTTAATTTCGGCGTCGTTCCAAATGATATTTCCGTCACAATTCGGCGAATAAAAATTATCCGCCTTGTATTGAATTTCCACATCGTCGGTAAGTGTGAGGAAGCCGTGAGCGAAGCCGCGAGGAATCATCAACTGCTTTTTATTTTCGGCGGTGAGTTCGACAGCAATCCACTTGGCAAAAGTTTCGGAGCCTTCGCGAATGTCGACAGCCACATCCAAAAGTTTTCCGCGTGTGCAACGGACGAGCTTGGCTTGAGCAAAAGGAGCCGTCTGATAGTGCAAACCGCGCAGAGTCCCGCGATGTGCCGAGTAGGATTGATTGTCTTGAACGAAATTAAAATTCAAACCTGCCGCCTCGAATTTGCGAGCCGACCACGTTTCCATAAACCAGCCGCGAGCGTCCCCGAAAACTTTCGGCTCAATAATCAAGACGCCTTCAAGTTTTGTCTTTGTAATCTGCATAAAAATTCCTCCTCCATTGATTGGCTTTGTGCAGTTTATATTTTTTAAGATAGACCGTCAAGCAACAGAAATTTAAGATTGTTACAAAAATTTTTTCACAAAGAGCTTGACAAAGTCATTTTTTTTTTTTAATAGACGCGCAAACTTTCTTGAAGAGGAGACGCCATGAAACTTTCACGCTACAATATTTTGAGGAAGTATGACGACGCGACGATTTTTTTTAACGCGGTGACATGTGCGCTTGCCGTTGTCGATGAAAATTTTTTGCGAGCCGTCGACGCCGTGAAAAATAATTCCTTCGACGAGAAAAATTTCGACGCGCAATTAATTGCCGACATGAAAAGTTCGGGCTGTCTCGTTGAAGACGGCGTTGACGAATTGGAGAGATTGGAATTTTATCGCAACCTTTCCAAGTACGACATGACGAATTTCGGCTTGACGATTGCGCCGACGCTCGATTGCAATTTCCGTTGCAAGTATTGTTTTGAGACGCACCCGAAAGGAAAGATGACTTCCGAGACGCAGGCGGCTTTGATAAAATTTGTTGAGAAACGTCTTGAGCAAGCAAAAAATTTTTCAGTGACATGGTACGGCGGCGAGCCTCTTCTTGCCAAAAAAATTATTTGGTCGTTGTCCGAAAAATTCTTGGAGCTGTGCGCGGCGAAAGCGATTGACTACGACGCTTTTATAATCACGAACGCGAGCTTGCTGGAAGATTCTGACGTTGAGCAATTTAAGCGGTACAAGATTCGCGGCGCGCAAATTACTATCGACGGCGTCAAAGAAATTCACGACAAGCGGCGGCGTTCGGTCACGGGCGAAAGCACTTTCGACAAACTGATTGATCGCGTGAATTTTTTGCTGAACGAAAATTTATCGGCAGTTGTCCGAATAAATATCGACAAGGAAAATATTGCCCGCGTCGACGAGCTGCTTGACACGCTTGCCGAGCGAATCGATAAGCGCGAGGAACTCAAGATTGACTTCGGGCAAGT
>CAMVAG010000148.1 GCA_947165405.1 uncultured Selenomonadales bacterium | reverse complement strand
ATTCCTAATTCCACATTCCTAATTGCAATGGCGTCCGTTAAAATTTTTTCCAAGTCGTCGAGGGCAATCATGTTCGCGCCGTCAGAAAGACCTTCGGCGGGGTTGTCGTGCACTTCCAAAAATAAACCGTCGATTCCGACCGCGCAAGCCGCCTTGACAAGAGGAGCAACGAACTCTCTTTGACCGCCCGAAGACGAACCCGCGCCGCCCGGCAGTTGGACGCTGTGAGTGCCGTCGAAAATCACGGGGCAACCGAAGCCGCGCATAATCGGCAAGCCGCGCATGTCGACGACCAAATTATTATAGCCGAAAGATGTTCCGCGTTCGGTCAGCAAAATTTTTTCGGTTTGACTGCGTAACTTCTCAACGACGTTAATCATGTCCCGCGCAGAGAGGAATTGAGCCTTCTTGACGTTGACGACCTTGCCTGTCTTTGCGGCGGCGATAAGTAAATCGGTCTGCCTGCAAAGGAACGCGGGTATCTGCAAAATGTCGGCGACCTCGGCTGCCTGCGCGGCTTGATAAGTTTCGTGAATGTCCGTGACAATCGGGACGTTAAGCTCGCGTTTAATCGCGTCCAAAATTTTCAAGCCCTCGACGAGACCGGGCCCGCGATAACTTTTTATCGACGAACGATTTGCCTTGTCGAACGACGCTTTAAAAATATAAGGCATGTTCAATTTGTCGGCAATCTCTTTTGCACGCCGCCCGATTTTCAAAGAACGTTCGAAGCCTTCAAGCACGCAAGGTCCTGCAAGCAAAACCAACTTCCCGCCGCCGAATTCAATATTTCCAACTTTAACGATGTTCATGAAATTTCCTCCATACGATAAATTTCGTTGACGAGTTTCAAATCCTCTTCGGTATCGACGCCCACGAATCGGCACGAAGATTTTATGACGCGAATTTTAAATCCGTTTTCAAGGGCGCGCAGCTGTTCGAGGGATTCGCTTTGTTCAAGAGGCGTCGGTTCCATTTTGGCGTAGGTCAATAAAAAATTTCTGCGATAGGCGTAAATGCCGATGTGTTTAAAAATTTTTGACTTGCCCGCATTGCGAGGATATGGTATAAGCGAACGCGAAAAATAAAGCGCGTCGTTGTTCTTGTCGAGGACGACTTTGACGTTGTTGGGATTGTTCATTTCGTCGGCGTCTTCAAGTTCGGTTGCGACGGTTGCCATTTGCAAATTTTTATCCGCGACGAATTGCGCGACGAGTTCATCAATCAAAGCGGGTTCGATTAAAGGCTCGTCACCTTGAACGTTGACGATAACCTCAATGTCGGGAAATTTTTCGGCGACTTCTGCCAAACGGTCGGTGCCGGTCTTGTGGTCGGCGCGAGTCATCATTGCCCGCCCGTGATTTTTTTCGACGGCTTGTAAAATTCTTTCGTCGTCGGTGGCAACGATAACTTCGGCAACGGATTCGGCACGGCTTGCCCGCTCCCACACGCGACAAATCATCGGCTTGCCGCAAATATCTTTGAGCGGCTTGCCCGGCAGGCGCGTCGACGAATACCTCGCGGGTATCACGCAAATTGATTTCATTACAAAACCCCCTTAAGATTATGCACATATTAACACAATCGGCAGGGAGCGGCAAACGAATTTTAATATTTTTTTCAGAAAGAACTGCTATAGTTGCAAAAACTTTGGCGGAAGGAGGTCGTACCTTGAAGAAAAAAATTTTCGGCGGAATAATTTTAACGGCACTTATAAGCGCGGCATTGACTTTGGGGCTGGTATGTTTGCTTTTGGGTCTCAACTCAAGCAACGCGTTCGACCTCGGAAGATTTTTTCTCGCGATGAGATTTATCGAAGGCAATTACGTTCACGAGGTCGACAGAAGAGCTTTAATCGACGGAGCAATCAGCGGCATGGTCAATTCGCTCGGCGACCCGCACTCGGTTTATCTTGCGCCGCAACTTTACAATCAACTTCGCGCAGAGACCAGCGGAGCTTTCGGCGGCATAGGAGTTTACATGGGCTTCAAAAACGGCGGAGTGCAAGTCATGAACGTTATCCCCGACAGCCCCGGTCAAAAGGCAGGGCTTCTTGCGGGCGATGAAATTTTGGCGGTGGACGGTCACCCTGTCGAAGAATTTTCGCCCGGCGAAGTTGCTTTGAGGATTCGCGGCGAAATCGGTACGCCCGTCGAACTTTTGATTCACCGCGAGGGCTTCGACGACATGACTTACAACTTGACGCGGGAAAATATCAAAGTCAAAACGGTCGCCGGCAAGATGATTGACAATCGGCTCGGCTACATAAGAATTTCAAACTTCAGCGAAAACACCGGCGACGAATTCAAAGAGACACTTGCCGAACTCGAAGGCGCGGGCTTGAAAGGTTTGGTTCTCGACTTGCGACAAAACCCCGGCGGCGTCATTAACGGTTGCATTGAGATTGCTCAAGAGATTGTCCCGAAAGGAACGATTTCCTCCGTGATTAAACGCGACGGCTCGAAGGAAGTTTACACGTCGAACTTGGAAGCGGCGAAGTTCCCGATTATCGTCCTGCTTGACAAGAACAGCGCAAGTGCCTCCGAACTTTTGAGCGGCGCGTTGCAAGACACAAAGGCGGCTCTGGTCGTCGGCGAAACTTCTTACGGCAAAGGCTCCGTGCAAACTTTGATTCCGATGGCTCACAACGACGGCTTGAAACTCACGATTGCGAAATATTACACGCCGAGCGGCAAATGCATTGACGGTTTGGGAATTACGCCCGACGTTGAAATAAAATCGCCGTCGACGACTCCTCACCCGCTCTATGACCTCAACCTCGATGATTCGGACGATACGCAGCTTGCAAAGGCGGAAGAGCTTTTGAATCATCAAATCGACGCGGGGAAAATTTTATTCGACGACAATTTTTGGAAGGAATGAACTTTCTTCCTCGCAAAAAAGTTTTCAAAGAATCGTTGAGCTTTAGAGCAGCGTCTCACTTCGATTAAGCGTTTCAATGAATTTAAATTTTTTCTTCTACTTTTTCTTTGCGTGCCCAAAGAAAAAGTAGCAAAAAGAAAAGGCACCTCGCAGGGGCGTCCGTCGTTCATGGTTCGGAGGTTGAGACTGCCCGCAGCCGAAAGTGCCGCTGTATTTCGCATCACGCGAAATGGTCGCGGCGAGGCCGTCATCCATGACGGCCTCAAATTTTTTTTGCGCGAAGTTGTCCGCAGGCGGCGTTGACATCTGCGCCCATCTCTTTGCGAATCGTTGCGCCTATGCCGTGCGTGTTCAGGAAGTGGAAAAATTTTTTGACGGCGTGATTCGTCGGCGGGCTGAAATTTCTTTCGACGACGGGATTAAACGGAATCAGATTGACGTTGGCGAGTTGCCCGCTCAAAATTTTCGCGAGGCGGCGGGCGTGTTCCTCCGTGTCATTGACGCCGCCGATTAAAATGTATTCATAAGTGATGCGCCGCCCCGTTGCTTGAGCGTAATCGTTGCCCGCCTCAAGCAAACTCTTCAGACCGAACGCGGAATTTATCGGCATGAGGGCGGAACGTAATTTATCGTCGGGCGCGTGAAGAGAAATCGATAACGTGACGGGAATTTTCTCGTCGCGTAATTTTTTTATGGCGGGAACAATTCCGCAAGTTGAAATCGTAATTTTGCGATAGCTCATGCCCAAGCAATAATCCTCGTGAAGGAGCCTCAACATTTTTATCAGCTCGTCGTAATTCATAAGCGGTTCGCCCGTGCCCATGACGACGACCGAATCAACGCACTTGCCCAAAATTTCATTGACGAAAAAAATTTCGCCGAGCATCTCCGCCGCCGTCAAATTACGTTCCAAACCTTTGAGGGTCGAGGCGCAAAACTTGCAACCCATTTGGCAACCGACTTGGCTTGAAATGCAAACGCTTGTGCCGTAATCGTGACGCATCAAAACGACTTCGACAGCCGCGCCGTCCGACAAGCCGAGCAAAAATTTTGTCGTCAAGCCGTCAGCCGAATCCAACCGCTTCAACATATCGGCGATTTTAATTTCCCGGCGCGTCGAAAGTTCCGCCCGCAAATTTTTTGGCAAGTCGTTCATATCGTCGAAAGTTTTCAAGCCGTGTTTGTAAATGTGCGCGGCGATTTGTTTTGCTCTGAACTTTGGAAGCGGCGCAAGTTCCGTTTCCAATTCCGCGAGCGTCATTCCGAATAAATTTTTCAATCGTGCAACCTCCTTTTAAAAATCAAAAAGCGTCGACAAATTCATTTGCAGCGGCGAGCTCAAACCCGGCCGTCATGGATGACGGCCTCGCCGCGTCTTTTGCGTGATGCAAAAACAGCGGCGCACCAACTAAAAGTCACGAGGCGACGCACGGGTTTGTCTTAACCTGTTACGCCCCTGCGAGGCACCCTTTCTTTTTGCTACTTTTTCTTTGGGTGCGCAAAGAAAAAGTAGAAGAAAAAAATTAAAACATAATGATTAACTCAATCGAAGTGAGGCACTCCAAACACGACAGCCGGTTCTGCGTGCCCACTCTTTGACAAAGACGGGGGTTTCCTCTCCGCTTTTGCCGCGATTATCACATTGCCGGCGATTAAAAGCAAGCCGAATTCTACAGGAAAAAAATTTTTTGTGTCGAAGGTTAGCGGCGTGAAAAATGATTGGGAGGAAAAAAATTTGGAAACATTTGAAATGGAACTCGGCGGCAGAAAATTAATCGTCGAGCACGGCAAAATGGCAAAGCAGGCCAACGGCGCAGTCCTCGTGCGCTACGGCGACACGGCGGTTTTGGTTGCGGCAACAATGTCTGCCGAGCCTCGTGAAGGTGTCGACTTCTTTCCGCTGACCGTCGACTACGAGGAAAAAATGTATTCGGCAGGAAAAATTCCCGGCGGCTTTATCAAACGCGAAGGTCGTCCGCAAACTTCAGCGATTTTAAAAAGCCGATTGATTGACAGACCGATTCGCCCGCTCTTTCCCGACGGCTTCCGCAATGACGTTCAGATTATTGCAACGGTGATTTGCTTCGACGAGGACAA
>CAMVAG010000147.1 GCA_947165405.1 uncultured Selenomonadales bacterium | reverse complement strand
ATATGATTAAACACCGCAAAAGAGCCTTGCCCGTAAAAACGGAAGGCTCTTTTGTTTGAGGTAAGGTGCGGTTATGGATATTAAGCAAAGAGACCGATAGCGTAGCCGGCAATGCCAATCGCGAACAAACCGATAATTATAATGAGAGGATTCATTCCGCGTTTGAGGAGCCACATACAAGCGAAAGTCATTAGCAAAGCAACGATACCGGGCATCAAGCTGTCGAGGATGGTTTGGAGAGTGGTTACGACGTGTTCGCCTGCCGAGTTGTCGTATTCGGAAATGACGAGCGGCATATTGACGGTCGTCCACTTCGCAACGAGTGCGCCCATGACCAGCAAGCCCAAGACCGACGCGCCTTCCGTGAGGAATTTCATTTCGTTGCCGCCGATGTTCTCAACGAGTTCCGTGCCTTTTTCGTAGCCGTATTTGACGCCGTACCAGTGAGTGGCAAGACGAATAATATTGAAGCCGATAAAGAAAATCATCGGACCGATAATCGAACCGGTTAAAGCAATGCCCGCGCCGAGTGCCGCCAAGACAGGGCGAATCGTTCCCCAGAATATCGGGTCGCCGACGCCCGCCAAAGGACCGATTAAACCGACCTTGACGCCGGAGAGTGTCGCGGGAGAAATGTCTGCACCGTTGGCGCGTTTTTCTTCCATTGCACCGATAATGCCCATGATCGCCGCCGCCACGAACGGTTGCGTGTTGAAAAATTCCAAGTGGCGTTTCAGAGCCGCTTTCATTTCCTCTTTGTTGTCGCCGTAAACGCGCTTGAGTATCGGCATCATTGAAACGCAGAATCCCATTGACTGCATACGCTCAAAGTTGAAGGAGCCGAGCAGGAAATTCGAGCGAACAAACGTCCAGAAAAGGTCGTCCTTTGTAACTTTTTTATCTGCCATGAAACTCAACTCCTCTCTACATCAAATCCGAGTCGTCAATGTCGTCGCCTTCGACACCGCCGCCGCCGGTTTTGGCTGCTTCTTCAATGGCAATGTCTTTCTTCAAGCCCATGATATGGAAGTAAGCACAAATCGCGCCGATTGCACCGAAGCCGATAAGGTTGACGTCCGTGAAGACCGCGATTAAAAAGCCGAGGAAGAAATAAACCATGAGCTTTTGAGCGTTCATGAGGTTGATAACCATTGCATAACCGACAACGACGATAAAGCCGCCGGCGACTTGCAAGCCGCGTGTGATAACTTCGGGAATGGAATTGAGTGCATTGTTGACAACATCCGTGCCCGCGACCAAAGCGATTGCGACAGTCGGAATGGCAACGCGCAAAGCTTGAAGGAGCAAGCCTGCCACGTGACACATTTCAATGCCGCGCATATTTGCCTCTTCAGCATATTTATCTGCCAAGTGTTGGAAGAAAACGGTAATAGTTCTGACGAAAATTGTTAAGACTTGACCTGCCGCCGCAAGCGGAACTGCAAGCGCGATACCTGCGCCGATTGATTGATGACCGACGATAACCAAGACGGTCGAGACGGTCGAGGCAAGAGCAGCGTCCGGAGCCATAGCCGCACCGACGTTCATCCAACCCAGAGCCATCATTTCCAATGTGCCGCCCAAAATTATTCCTGTGGTCGGGTCGCCCAAGACTATGCCCGTCATTGTGCAGGCGATAACCGGTCTGTGGAATTGTGCCTCGTCCAAGACCGAAGCCATGCCCGCGATTGATGCGACGATAAATAATAAAATCAGTTCTACTCCTGACATTTACAAACACCCCCAAAAGGCAATCAGGAATGTGGAATGAGGAATTAGGAATTAAAAATCCCGTGCCCAATTCCTCATTCCTAATTCCTAATTTCTAATTAAACAAGACCTTTGGTTTTGAGAACTTCCATTGCGTCGAGTTTGGTGTCGTTGACGAGTTTGCGAATTTCGACTTCGATACCCATACCGACGAGTTCTTTAATCGCCGCAACATCATCTGCGTTGACGGAAACAGCTTGCGTAATCAGCGTGTCGCCGTCTTTGAAGCATTTGCCGCCGAGATTAACCGACTTGAACGGAATGCCGCCTTTCACTGCGCGGACAACGTCTCTGGGGTTCGTGAAGAGGAAGAGCGTCTTGAAGGAGTTGTACTTGGGATTCTTGTAAGCCTCAACGGCTTTGTCGACGGAGATAACATAGCCTTTGAGTCCGGGCGGAACGACCTGCAACAAGAGTTTCTTGCGAAGTTCGTCTTTGGCAACCTCGTCGCTGACGCACATGATGCGGTTGCAACCCGTGACCTTCGACCAGACCGTAGCAACTTGACCGTGAATCAAGCGGTCATCGATTCTGCAAAAAGCAATTTCCATAACAGAAACCTCCCTTTATAATGCGAAATGCGTAATGCGGAATGCGCAATGATTTCGATTTCAATTACGCATTGCGCATTGCTCATTCCTAATTGCAGTTTAAAGTTCGTCGTCTTCGGATTCGACGTTCAAACTTTCATAGGAAGAAATGACTGCGCCGTCCTTGCAAGCCTCGAGAGCCTGCGCCATAATATCGGCAATGCTCATAGAGCCGTCGTCGGCGTCCTGCGCGGCGGACATGGCAATCAGCGCGGGCAAGTTGACTCCCGCAACGATACCGTAATTTTCATTTTGAGCGACGAGCCTGCAAGCCGCATTGTAGGGACTGCCGCCCATAAGATCGTTAAAGAACAAAATTTTTTCCGTTCCGAGTTCGGCAATCGCCTTCTCGTACTTTTCCAAAACGTCATCGGGACCTTCGCCCGGTACCAGCGTGACCGCCTTGAGTTTGTCGCGTTTCCCGAAAATCATTTCGCACGACTGCACGATACCCGGTGCAAATTGCCCGTGAGTGCCTACGATTATTCCAAACATCTGCCGCGCCTCCTCAGCTGAAAACTTTTTACACGCATAAAATTTTATCAAAACCGCGATTTTTATCAGCTGTAACGAATCACAAAGATTTTTTTTGCCTTGTGACATTTGTAATAAAAAAACTCTTGACATTTTGTCTAATTGGTGTTAAGGTTTGCAACGAAAAGAGAGGTGAACGACTTGGCAGAAGAAAAAAAAATAGTCGTCGATAACGAGGACGGCGACAGCGCAGAAATAAACTTACAAATGAAGCAAGCTCAACCCGAAGTCGAAGAAGTTCCCGACCCTGCGGCGGAGCTTGAGAAATTACAGGCGGAACTCAACGCCAAAGACGACAGATTTATCAGACTGCAGGCGGACTTCGACAACTTCCGCAAACGCACTGCCCGCGAAAAATCCGAACTCGCGGCGGTGATCGAACAATCTTTCTTGAAAGATTTGCTCCCGTTGCTTGACAATTTGAGTCGGGCTTCGGAGGCGGCGGAAAATGCCGAACAAGCTGACGTTGAGACCCTTCGCAAAGGAATCGAGATGATTAAGCAAGAGACCGTAGCCGTCATGGGCAAGCACGGGCTTGAACCGATTGACACTTTGAACAAAATGTTCGACCCGAATTTCCATCAGGCGGTCGGCACGGTTAAAGACGAAACCAAAACGGACGGAACGATTGCTTCCGAATTTCAACGCGGCTACACAGCTCGCGGCAGAGTGATTCGCCCGGCAATGGTTCAAGTTGTTAATAATGCGTAATGCGTAATGCGCAATGAAGGGAGAAATTTTTTATGAGTAAAGTCATTGGCATAGATTTGGGAACAACAAACAGCGTCGTCAGCGTTATCGAAGGCGGCGAACCCACGGTTATCACGAACCCCGAAGGCAGCAGAATCACGCCGTCGGTTGTCGGTTTCACTAAGGACGGTCAACGCCTCGTCGGTCAGCTTGCAAAACGTCAAGCCGTCAGCAACCCCGACAGGACAATTTCCTCAATCAAGCGGCACATGGGCGAAAGCTACAAAGTTTCAATCGACGACAAAAATTACACGCCGCCCGAAATTTCCGCAATGGTTCTTCAAAAGCTCAAAGCGGACGCGGAAGCTTATCTCGGCGAGACCGTCACGCAGGCAGTTATCACAGTTCCCGCTTACTTCAACGACGCGCAACGTCAAGCAACCAAAGACGCCGGCACAATCGCGGGCTTGGAAGTCTTGAGGATAATCAACGAGCCGACAGCTGCCGCGCTTGCCTACGGTTTGGATAAAGACAACGACGAAACGATTTTGGTTTTCGACTTGGGCGGCGGCACCTTCGACGTTTCGATTTTGGAACTTGACGAACATACTTTTGAAGTCAAAGCGACCAGCGGCGATACTCACCTCGGCGGCGACGACTTCGATAAAAAAGTTATGGATTGGATGGTTGCCGAATTCAAACGCGAAAACGGCATCGACCTTTCCAAAGATAAAATGAGTGCGCAACGTCTTATCGAGGCGGCGGAAAAAGCAAAGATTGAGTTGAGCTCCATGACCTCGACGAATATCAATCTGCCGTTTATTACAGCCGACGCCTCCGGTCCGAAGCATTTGGATTTGACGTTGACTCGTGCGAAGTTTGACGACTTGACACGCGACCTCGTCGAACGCACAATGGGACCGACCCGCAACGCAATGAACGACGCGGGCTTAACCGGCAAAGACATTGACAAGATTATTTTGGTTGGCGGCTCAAGCAGAATCCCCGCCGTGCAAAATGCGATTCGCGAAATTTTGGGCAAGGAACCTTCCAAAGGCATCAACCCCGACGAATGTGTTTCAATCGGTGCGGCGATTCAAGGCGGCGTGCTTGCGGGCGAATTCGGCAAGGGCAATGAAATCCTCCTGCTTGATGTTACTCCGTTGTCTTTGGGCATTGAAACGCTCGGCGGCGTCTGCACGAAGATTATCGAACGCAACACGACTATCCCGACACAAAAATCTCAAGTCTTCTCGACGGCGGCGGACGGTCAGACCAGCGTTGAGATTCACGTCTTGCAGGGCGAACGCGAAATGGCTGCCGGCAACAAAACTTTGGGACGCTTTGTCTTGAGTGACATTCCGCCCGCGCCCAGAGGCGTTCCGCAGATTGAAGTTAC
>CAMVAG010000146.1 GCA_947165405.1 uncultured Selenomonadales bacterium | reverse complement strand
TGTTTTTAACGCCGGCGGCCGTCATCCGTGACGGCCGGGTTTAAGCTCACCGCTGCTTTTTGAATTTGTAAAAACTTCGGTTGCATAAAAAAAGTCCTTCCGATTTCGGAGGGCTTTTGTAATTTTCTTCTTCAGCGCACTCGTTGTTCGACGTAAAGAGCGCGGACGCTTATATCAACCGCGTGCACTATCATTCCGGTTGTGTATTCGACGGCATCGCGGATGTTGCTTTGCGTTCGTCTTATCAAGGTCGGGATATGGCTTCCGTAGTTCAAAACAATTTCGCAAGTTATCTTTATGCCTCTTTCCTCTTCGCCTTTCGAGACGTGTTGAACGGCGACGCGCTTTAAACTTTTTATGTATTCGCGACCTTTGAGGATTCGTTCGGTTATGGCTTGGATTACTCTGTCTTCGATTGTCAATTTTCCGTAGTAGCTGAACACGGGGCGCACTATCGATTTTTCGCCAAGCTTGCGCCGCTTTACGTCAGATTGTTTGAAGATTTGCAGAGGATTGATAAGCCAACCGGAAAAGTGAGGCTTGAGTTCAATCGTCGGCACGGGAATTATATGCTTGCCCTCTTTGAGGCGATGATATTGAGCTGCTTCCATTTCCCGCCGCGAGGCAATGTCTTCTATTCTGATTATCTGTTGTATTGCGGGCAAATCCAAAGTCTTGGCGATTTTTTGCACCATGTTTTCCGAAGTTCCGATTACCAAGATTCTGTGAGGGTGAATTTGTTCTATCGCCTCACGAACTCCGGCTGCATGTCCCGGCAAGACAAATATCGCTCGCCTCACAGCCATGATTTTGCTTTTCTCCGTCTTGGCACTTTCGCCCGCGATTATGTGTCCGTCTTTGATTAAAATTCCGTCGTCGATTATCGCGTCAGCTTCGTGTTCGCGTGCCACTTGCAAGGCGCGGTGACTTTTGCCCGTGCCGCTTGGTCCGACCAATGCTATAACATCCATAGCCGTCTCCTGCCGTCAATTCACCATTCGATTTATCGCGCTAAGCAATGCCTGTATCGACGCCGTGATTATGTCCGTATCCATTCCCGCGCCCCATACGACTTTGCCGTCGCCGGTCGTGATTGAAATGTATGCTATCGCTCGTGCATTCTGTCCGATTTCAAGTGCGTGTTCGTTGTAAGTCACATTCGTGTAGCTGATTCCCAAATTTTTCTGCAAGGCATTCGACACCGCGTCCAAACGTCCGTTGCCTCGCGCAGGGTATGTGACATGTTCGCCGTTTACTTCCAATTCGACCTCGCCGACACGTGCGCCGCCGGGTTCCTTGCGAAGATGAAATTCTATCAGCTTGTAAGGTTTGTCCACATTGACATACTCGTTGAGGAAAATTTGATATATCTCGTCGGGAAGAAGTTCTTTGTGCTTGTGGTCGCTGACCGACTTGACACAATAGCCGAAGTCCTCGCGCATTTTCTTGGGCATTTCGACGCCATACTTTTGCTCCATGATAAAACCGACGCCGCCTTTGCCGCTCTGCGAATTGATTCGGATAACGTCGCTGTCGTATTCGCGCCCGACATCGTGCGGGTCGATTGGCAAGTAAGGCACAGTCCAGCGGTCGGGATTTTTTTCCTCGCGCCAATGCATTCCTTTGGCTATCGCATCTTGGTGGCTGCCGCTGAACGCCGTGAACACCAATGCTCCCGCATAAGGCTGGCGGTCGTGAACTTTCATTCGAGTGACGCGCTCATACATTTCAACAAGCGCGGGCATGTTCGAAAAATCCAATTCGGGGTCGACGCCCAAAGCAAACATATTCATTGCCAAAGTCACGATGTCGACATTGCCGGTGCGTTCGCCGTTGCCGAAGAGCGTTCCTTCTATTCTGTCCGCGCCCGCCAAAAGTCCAAGCTCGCAATCGGCCACGCCGCAACCTCTGTCGTTGTGCGGGTGCAAGCTCAATACAACTTTATCGCGATATTTTAGATATTTGCTGATGTAGGCAACCTGCGCGGCGTAAATGTGAGGCAAGCTCATTTCGACCGTGACGGGAATATTTATTATCGGGCGTCGGTCAATCACAGGCTCCCACACGTCGAGGACGGCATTGCAAACTTCCAAAGCATATTCGGGTTCGGTGCCCGTGAAACTTTCCGGCGAATATTCAAAGCGATAATCCGCGCCCGCCGCCTCCGTCAGCTCAAGCAACAACTTTGCTCCGTCGACGGCGATTTGTTTAATTTCGTCCTTCGACATTTTGAAAACTTGCTCGCGCTGCGCCACCGAAGTTGAATTGTAAACGTGAACGATTGCGTTCTTTGCTCCGTCCAGTGCCTCGAAAGTCTTCTTTATGATGTGTTCCCGCGCTTGAGTCAAAACTTGTACCGTCACGTCGTCGGGGATTAAATTTTCCTCTATCAGCTTGCGGAGGAGTGCGTATTCCGTCTCGCTCGCTGCAGGGAAGCCGACTTCTATTTCCTTGAAGCCGATTGCCACCAGCATTTTATAAAATTCAACTTTTTCGTCCAAGCTCATCGGGATTATCAACGATTGATTGCCGTCGCGCAAATCCACGCTGCACCAAATCGGAGCGCGTTCGGGATATTCTTTCAAAGCCCAGTCCGTTATCATTTCGGGCGGCAGGTAATAGCCCTTGCTGTATTTTTTGTATTCCAATTTCAACACCTCTTCCCAATTATAGCTTAACGCTTTGCAAATGTCCAACTTTCGTTTATAATTACTTTTCATAATGAAAGGAGTTGGAACTCTTGATATATTTTCTCGTCGTGATATTTGTAATCGTCACAGCCGTATATTTTTATCTTGACGGGCGCAAAGAAAAAGTTGTCCCCATGCTTGACAGCCGCACGCCGTTCGAAGTCGTGTCCGTTGACGATAAATCCGTGACGCTCGCCACTGTCATTGAATTTCGAAACGAAGGCACTCAATCCGCAATGATTGTCGACGCCATTTGCAAGCCGCAACTTCCCTTTGAACAATACGACGGCTTCGACGTGCGCGGCAAGGCGGAGCGTGAGGGTGTTCCGCGTGAAGATGATTACTTCGAGGCGTTGGTCATTGAACATAAGCAATCGGTTAAGCTCGTCGCCAAAGTTACATTGACTGCAAGGAAAGGATTGACTTTGCAGGAAGCCGCCCGCGATATGGTAGATTTTCCCGTTGAATTCATTTATCGCGAAGTCGGAAGGAGCCCGATGCGTTGGTCGATAGCCCGCGTGTTTTTGACTGCAGATGAATTGCGGAAACTTGTCGGAGCCGCTAAGCAGGAGTAAATCGCTATGTTGGCATTGATAGCAACCATACCTATTATCCTCACCATTATATTGACGGTCGGGCTGAACATGGCGGCAAAAAAAGTTCTTCCCATATCGTGGCTTGCCATCGTCATCATCGGCTTGAGCTACTGGGGCATGGACTTTCAACATATCGCGGCTTACACGGTGATGGGCTTTTTGAGTTCCTTTGATGTGCTGTTCGTTATCTTCGGCGCAATATTGCTTATGAATACGCTCACCATTGCCGGCGCAATGAAACGCATTGAAGGCATGTTCAACAGCATATCAAAAGATGCGCGTATTCAGCTCGTTATCATAGGCTTTGCTTTCAGTGCTTTCATTGAAGGCGCGGCAGGCTTCGGAACCCCGGCGGCACTTTGCGCACCTTTGCTTATCGGTCTCGGCTTTCCACCTATGGCGGCAGCCGTCTCTTGTCTTATCTTAAATTCAACGCCTGTATCTTTCGGCGGAGCGGGTACTCCCACAAATGCAGCTATAGCCGCCGTAGTTTCCGAACTTCCCGCAATGGGAATCAATATTGACGAGTGGATATTGGCTTTGTCCTTTTTAACCGCTTTGGGTTTGTGTGCCGGTGCATTCTTTATCATTTTCCTCGTCGTTGGTCTTGTCACGAAAATGTTCGGCAAAAATAAATCCTTTTCGGAGGCAATGCCGGTTTTGCCTTTTTGCCTGTTTGCGGCTTTTGTGTTCAGCGCAACGGCTCTGCCCATTGCTCGTTATATCGGCACGGAGCTAACCTCTTTGACGGCTTCGGCGGTGACAATATTCGTACTGCTTGCTTGCGCTCGTGCAGGTTTCCTCATGCCAAAGACCGTATGGAGATTTGAAGATAAAAAGGCGGCGGCGAAGTCTGCAGAGGACAAAAATAATTTTCAAATGTCTTTGTTTAAGGCGTGGCTTCCGTATCTTTTCATTTCACTTTGGCTTGTGGTCACACGCATTCCGCAGCTCGGCATTAAGCCCGTCATTCAATCTTTTTCTGTGGAGTTGCATAATCTCTTGGGTGTTGCGAACGCCGCTTGGTCATTTAAATTCGTCAATAACCCCGGCATTTTTCCTTTCATACCGGCGATAATTATTGCCGTAATGATTTACGGACTCAACGGGGAGCAGATTTCTTCCATTGTAAAAAAATCTGTGAATCAATGTTCGGGAGCATTTATCGCCCTGCTCTTCGGCTTTGCTCTTGTGTCTGTTTATCGCTATTCCGATGCCAACAGCGCGGGGCTTGTCTCCATGCTCATTGCAATGGCGAGCGGCATGGCGGATCTTGCGGGAACGAATTACTTTTATGTTTCGCCGTTCATCGGCACGATAGGAGCCTTTATGTTCGGATCAAACACGGTGAGCAATGTTATGTTCGCGCCGTTGCAATTTGAGACGGCAAAGATTTTGGAGCTGCCGACGCTGCTTATAGTGGCTCTGCAAAATCAAGGCGGGGCGATAGGCAACATGATATGCATAAACAACATAGTCGCCGTCTGTGCCACTACGGGTATCTCCGGCGTTGAAGGAAAACTTATCCGAACGAATTTTATCCCGTGGCTCTGTTTTTATGTCGTAATCATTATCAC
This sequence comes from uncultured Selenomonadales bacterium, assembly GCA_947165405.1. Classification (GTDB taxonomy): domain Bacteria; phylum Bacillota; class Negativicutes; order Selenomonadales; family Selenomonadaceae; genus Quinella. Next base: position 194 of record CAMVAG010000146.1, on the reverse strand, counting down.
TGCTCTGGCTGTTTTGCATTTTGGCATTTTACCGAAATTATAGCGGCTGTCCTCTACTTTTCTTTTGCAGCGCCCAAAAGAAAAGTAGCAAAAGAAAAGGGCGTTTATCCGCTATAAAACCTTCCGGGTTTTAAGTCGCGGCGGCCGCACGTCCATGTGCGGCCGGGTTTCAACTACCCGCTGCCTTTCGAATT